>DATMBT010000051.1:0-4776 GCA_035559475.1 Gemmatimonadaceae bacterium | reverse complement strand
CCGCCAGGCTTGATGACGCGCGCGAGTTCGGCGAGTGATGCGCGCCAGTCGGGCGTATTGCGCAGCGCATAACCGGCGGTAACGCCATCGACCGAAGCTGTCGGGAAAGGCAGTGCGCTGATGTCGCCACCCGCGAGTCCGATGTGTCGTCCCCGCGCGCTGGCCAGCGCGAGCATTCTCGTTGACACATCGGTCGCGGCAACGCGCACGTCCGGGCGACGAGCCGCAAGCGCAAACGCGAGGTCGCCGGTCCCCGTCGCGATGTCGGCAACCACTCCGTTGCGAGGTATGGCCGCCGCCGCCACGTCGATCACCTTCGCCTTCCAGCCCTGGTCCATCCCGAACGAAAAGACCCGCGTGAAGTCGTCGTAGCGCGGCGCGATGAGGTCGAACATCGGCGTCACGTACGACTGCCGGATGGCGGGGTCGCCCAGGTGGCGCTCCACGTCGAGGTCGCGCAGTGAAACGGGGCGATCGGCTGGCATCGCGCGGGTAGGGGGAATGGCCCGTGTAATAGTGGTGCGGCTCCGGTAGTTTACTGCTCCACCTCAGTTTCTATCTCGTTACGGTGACTTTTTCTTCGTCAGCGACAAGTTCCGCACTGGCTACGGCGAGCGCTGAATACCCGGTCCCCCTCGAGGCCACGCCGCTCGACCAGGACCTGTGGGCGGTGATCCTTGCCGGCGGCATCGGCTCACGCTTCTGGCCGCTCTCTTCGTCTCAACGACCGAAGCAGGTTCTCGCCCTCGTGAGCGAGCGGCCGCTGATCGCCGAAACCGTTGCGCGCCTGGAAACGCTGGTGCCTCCGGAGCGGATCCTCGTCGTCACCAGCCGCGACATCGCCGCCCAGATTCACGCCGCGATACCGATGATCCCGGAAAAGAACCTGCTTCTGGAGCCGAAGCCGCTCGGAACGGCCGCGTCATTGGCGTGGGCCGCGGGAGAAGTCCGGCACCGCGCTGGCCCCGAAAGCGTGTTCGCCTGTCTGCACGCCGATCTCGCGGTGGCGTTCGTCGATGCGTTTCGCCATGTGCTTCGCCAGGCGACGCGCGTCGCAGCGTCGGAAGATGCGCTGGTGGCGATCGGCGTCCACAGCACGCGCCCGGAAACAGGTTTCGGATATCTCGTGCCCGGCTTGCCACTGCGCGAGGACATTCCGCTGACCGACGGTGGCGCGTGCCACGTCGTGGCGTTCGAGGAAAAACCCGCGCGCCCACGCGCGGAAGCGCTTGTGCGTGAAGGCGCATTGTGGAACAGCGGCATCTTCGTCTGGCGCACCCGCGTGATCCTCGACGCTCTCGCGCAACATTGCGTGGAAATCGTCAACTCCCTGCCGGCCGTCCAGACGCGTGAATACGACACGTTTGTCGGCGAAGTCAGGTCGATATCCATCGAGCGAGGATTGCTCGAGCGGTGCAGCGGCAACCTGGTCGTGCTCCCGGGGGACTTCGGATGGGACGACGTAGGTACCTGGGCCGCGTTGCGACGGGCGCGCGAGCTCGACGACACCGGGAACGGAGCTTCGGGGCGTTCTCACTTCTTCGATGCCAGCGGTAACGTTGTCCACGCAGAAGGCTCGGCGGTGGTGCTGTACGGCGTGGACGGCCTGCTGGTAGTCACGCTCGCGGGACTCACGTTCGTCACTACGGTCGAACGTGCGGCTGACCTCAAGCCGCTCCTGGACTCGCTGCCCCCGGACCTGCGCCGGCCCGGTCGGCCGCCGGAGTGATGCCGCCTAACGTCGTTGGCGTGAAACGGACGGCCACGCGCTGCGTAGTGACTGGGTGATGGAGCCCACCACTGCCCCTGCCGCGGCGACTCGCGGGCGCTATTGGGACCTGAGCCGGTCACCGCGCTACAGCCTCACGTTTGCGGTCCCGCTGCTGCTGTTGTACGAGGGCCTGGCCCTGGCGCTGAACCAGGGGCCGACGGCCGGCATCCGCAACGGGGCCGACGTGCTCCTGCGTACGGTGGCCGGCACCCTGCTGGGGGAACGCGGACCCGTGCTCTTTGGCGGGTTCGTCGCGCTGGTCATGATCATGCTGGCGTTCCGCGACCGGCGGCGCAGTGCGGGCGGGATCCGCCCGCGGGTGTTCGTGCTCATGCTCCTGGAGTCCGCGGTGCTGGCCGTGGTGTTCGGCTTCGTCGTCGGCGTGGTGACGGCGCAACTGCTGAATGCCCTTCCACCCCTGGCCATCGGGCAGGCGGTGGCGATGGACTGGCCCGTGACCTTCATGGTGTCGTTAGGTGCCGGCGTGTACGAGGAGCTGGTGTTCCGCGTACTCCTCGTCTCCGGACTCCTGCTGGTCGCGCGAAAGCTCTTCGGCTGGGGGAACGTCACAGCGACGGCGTTTGCCGTGATCACGGGCGCGCTGGTGTTCTCGGCGTTCCATTACATCGGTCCGTACGGCGATCCCCTCGAAATGCCGTCGTTCGTGTTCCGCACCGTGGCCGGCCTGGCATTCAGCGGCCTGTACGTGACGCGCGGGTTCGGCATTACCGCGTGGACGCACGCCTTGTACGACGTGTTCCTGCTCATGGCACGCGGCTGACGGGAGGCGGGACGAACCGTAAGTTCAGGGCGAAGCATTTGCATGGTTCCCCTGCTGCTTCCTGCCTTCTCCCCGCTTGAAATGACTCGTTCCGTTCTTGTAGTCGCGCTGGTTGTGGTTGCTGCGTGCTCACGCTCCGGTGCCCCACCGTCTACCTCCGCCGTCGCATCAAACGCGCCCGTCGCGACCGTCGAACGGACACGGATGCTGCTCACCGCCCTGGCCCACGACTCCATGGAGGGGCGGCGCGTGGCGACCGCTGGAGAAGCGCGAGCAGCACGGTTCATTGCCGCCCGACTCCGTGAGGCCGGCGTCGAACCCGCCGGGGACAGTGGCGGCTACTACCAGCACCTGCCCATGGCCAGGACCACCACGCGCATTCGATCAGCGAACGGACAGGAACGCACTCGCGAAGGTGCCTCGGTGCTCCCATCGTTTGCGGACCTGGACACGGTTCCGGTGGACCGTCGCCTGACGAGTGTCAACGTCATCGGCGTGCTGAAAGGATCCGATCCGGCGCTCGCCTCAGAGGTGGTGGTCGTTGGCGCCCACTTCGATCACATCGGCATTCGGCCAGCGGTGAACGGCGACTCGATCGCGAACGGAGCTGACGATGATGGATCCGGCACCGTCGCGATGATGGAGGCGGCGCGCATCATCGCCGCCGGTCCGCGCCCGAAGCGCACCATCGTCTTCGGCGCTTTCACCGGAGAAGAATCGGGGACGCTGGGCGTGCGCTGGTATTCGCAACATCCGATCGTTCCGCTCGACCGGCACGTGGCCGATGTCCAGGTGGAGATGATCGGCCGGCCCGACACTGCCGCGGGCGGTCCGGGCAAGGCGTGGCTCACCGGCTTCGAGCGCTCCACGATGGGATCAACGCTGGTCGCCGCGGGCCTTCCCGTCATCGCCGATCCCAGGCCATCGCAGAGCTTCTTCACCCGCAGCGACAACATCGTCTTTGCCCGACTCGGCATCGTTGCCCACACGCTGTCGTCGTTCGGCATGCACGGCGAGTATCACACGGTGAACGACGAGGTGGAGCTGGTGGACTTCACGCACATGACCGAGATGGTCAACCTCGTCGCCCGCGCCGTCCGGGTGATAGCCGACGGTCCTCGACTCGCGTGGAATCCTGGAGGGAAGCCCTGAGTCCACGGTTGTTGTCCGACATCTGACATCCGACCTCCGACATCCGACATGCGATTAGAAACAATTTGCGTTCACGCCGGCACCGGACCTGACCCCGTAACCGGCGGCATCACCGCGCCGATCCACCTGTCCACCACGTTCGAGCGCGACGTCGACGGGGAGTTCCGGCGCGGCTTCAAGTACGCGCGCGACCTCAATCCCACTCGTCAGGCGCTTGAACAGGCGATAGCGCTGGTCGAGGGTGGTGCCGCAGCGCTGGCCTTTGCGTCAGGCCAGGCAGCGACGGCCGCGGTGTTCCAGGCACTCAAGCCGGGCGATCACGTCATCCTGCCGGACTCGGTGTATTACGGCACCCCGAAGCTGGTGAACGAGATGTTCGTGCCCTGGGGGCTGCAAGCAACGTCGGTGGACATGAGTGACCTGACGGCCGTTCGCGGTGCCATTCGCGAAGGAACGCGCCTCATCTGGGTGGAAACACCGTCCAACCCGCTGCTGACGATCAGTGACATCGAGGGAGTCGTCGCCATCGCACGACAGGCGGGCGCGATGGTGGTTGTCGACAACACCTGGGCGACTCCAATCTGCCAGCGACCGCTCGAACTTGGCGCCGACATCTCGATGCACGCGAGCACGAAATACCTCGGCGGTCATTCCGACGTCATGGGCGGCATCCTCGTTGCCCGCGAGGACAACGAATTTTTCACCCGCGTTCGCACCGTGCAGCACACCGCCGGCGGTATCGCGGCGCCATTCGATTCCTGGCTCGTGCAGCGTGGCATCAAGACGCTTGCCTGGCGCGTGCGCGCCCACACCGGAAACGCGCTCGCGGTCACCAACTTCCTTGCGACACACAAGGGCGTGTCCGCTGTGCACTACCCTGGCCTTCGCACGCATCCGGGACACGATGTCGCCGCCCGACAGATGCGCTTGTTTGGGGGAATGGCCTCGTTCGAAGTACGAGGCGGGCGCGCCGAGGCGATGGCGATGGCAGGGAGGTGCAGGGTCTTCACGCGAGCGACCAGTCTGGGTGGAACCGAGAGCCTCATAGAGCACCGCGCTTCGATCGAAGGAC
>DATMBT010000050.1:0-8426 GCA_035559475.1 Gemmatimonadaceae bacterium | reverse complement strand
GACTTCGCCAGCACGGTGTAGATCCCATCGTCCTGGAACACCCCGACGGGGAACGGTTCGATGGACATCACGACCGCCACTATCGACAACGCCGCAAGGACGAAAGGAATCAGGCGTTCGCTCCGATCATCGTCAGGCACCCATGACACGGCAGGACTCGTCACGGCGACTCACTCCTGGTCAGCGTCTTGAAAATCGCGCCGTACTTGAACACGGCCACAACCTGTAACTCGGGTGGATTGGCCTGCACGAGTCCACGCGCTGCGTAAATGGCATTGTCGGACGACGTCAGGACGTAGTCGACGTCGTAGGCGCGCACGATTGTTCGCAGCGCCTCCGTCGCGAACGCGGGCGTTTGCGGGGTCATGTGCTCCTGTGGCGTAAATGTGGTGTTAGGCACCGTCAGGCGACCCGTGTACAGGTGCATCAGCACATCGTCATCGGTTGCGAGCACCGCATCGGCCGGCGTATTGGCCATGACCCACTCGGCCAGGGGTTTGGCGCGACTCGCCACGAACGATTGGACTTTCGAGGGCCAGCGACTTTGCGCGCCGAGCCAGTTGTACCTCGTGTAGCCAATCACGAGGAGCGCCGCCATCATGGCTGCCGCGACGCGCATGACCTGTCGGGGACGCGTCGCCGGGCGCCAGGTGACCACGGCGTGTATCGCCAGGCCCATGATCATGCCGACCAGGGGCCACATCGCGAAAATGAATCGGGGAGGCTCGAAGGGCCACGAAATGATCACCGCCAGGTAGATCGCTACCGCCCACGCGGCGACCGGTGCGCGCCGCAGCATGAGCCACCAGCCGCCGGCGAAGAACGCGGTGGCGACGACGGTCGCGAGCCAACGCACGGCCAGGGGAAGCGGCTCTGCCGCGAGCAACTGCCACCCGCCGTCAACAACCATGCGAAGGTTGAACACCACCAGGTCGGCCACCCATGCGGGCCCGCCTTCCTTCAGTCCGCCGATCAGCCAGCCGGAATAGGATCCGTAGCGGCCCAGAAAGATTGCGGGCAGCTGGTCGTCGTATGCGGCAATCCAGAGTTGCCACGGCAACATGATGGCGACGCTGGCTGCCACGACGAGCAACGCCGGAAGCCATCGCTTGCGCCAGACAAGCACCAGTGCCGTCGCGGGGACAGCCACCGCGCCGACCGTGCGAATGAGCGCCAGCGCCCCGGCGGCAGCGCCCGCGACGAGCGCATCGCGGCGGTTTCCACTCCGGGCGGCGCGCTCACACGCCATCAGCACCGGGAACAACGCCGCGAGGAACATGGGTTCCGACAGCACCATCACCCCGTGAAGCACGACGGGGCCGCAGATGATGAAGGCTCCCGTCGAAACGAATGACGTCCACACGCTCATACCCAGCTGCCGGCGCGCGAAACCCCAGGCCATGAATGCGCCCAGGCCAATGAACACCGCGTTGGCGAACTTGAACAGCGTGACGTTCGCCGGGAACGACGGGAACACCTTCCATAACGCCGCCAGGAAGAGCGGGTACAGCGGCGGATAATGTGTCGCGTTAGGCGCGTCCGGGATGTGGAGGTACCGGTATCCCTGGCCGGTGGCCAGCGACTTGGCGAGCACGGTGTAGATCCCGTCGTCCTGGTAGACACCGACGGGAAACGGCCCGATCGACATGACCACCACGGCGATCGACAGCACCGCCAGGAACAGCGGGACCAGGCGCTCGGTTCGCACATCGCCCACCCCGGACGCCAGGGAACTCGTTCCGGTCATGCCGGTCACCCGTCAGTCCCGAACCGCGACAGCTTCCGGTGGAGGGTTGACGGGTCGATGCCTAACGACTCAGCGGCCCGGGTCTTGTTGCCGTTTTCGGCATTGAGAACCCAGAGGATGTACGCCCGCTCGACCGCCTCGAGCGTCGGATTCGGCGCCGATCGTTCATCGAGCAACCGTGAGGGTGTCGGGACCGTGACGCGATCCGGGAGCGCCTCGACTTCAATCCGGTTCCCCGGCGTCATGATCCAGGCGCGCTCCAGGGCATTCTCGAGCTCACGCACGTTGCCGGGCCACTGGTACGACGCAATCACGTCCTTCGCGCTATCGGATATGGTCTTCTCCCCACCGCCCCGCGTGGAAGCAAGCCGTGTCATGAAGGCCTCCACCAGCAGCGGAATGTCGTCCTGGCGGTCACGCAGCGGCGGCAGGTGCAACGCGATGACGTTCAGGCGGTAGTAGAGGTCCTGGCGGAAGGTCGCGCGACGCATCGCTTCCTCGAGGTCGCGATTGGTGGCGGCGATGAGGCGTACGTCGATAGGCATCGCATCAGTCGCGCCGACCGGAATGACTTCCCGCTGCTGTAACACGCGCAGGAGCTTGACCTGCGTGGCCGGCGTGGTCTCGCCGATTTCGTCGAGAAAAAACGTGCCGCCGGCCGCGGCCGCGAAGAGGCCCGCCTTGTCCTTCACCGCGCCGGTGAACGAGCCCTTCACATGGCCGAACAGTTCGCTTTCCAGGAGGCTTTCCGGCAGCGCGCCGCAGTTGATCGACTGGAACGATCCCTCGGCACGCGCCGAGAGGGTGTGGATGTAGCGCGCCACGACCTCCTTACCGGTTCCCGATTCTCCCTGGATCAGCACCGTCGATTCCGTCGGCGCGACCGTCTCCGCCAGGCGGAGCACCTCCAACCAGGTTCGACTCTTCCCGACCGGCCGGCCGGAGATCGATGACTCCCGGCGCCGGATCTCCTGCTTCAACGACTGGTTCTCGACGCGCAGGCGCCGGTGTTCAGCGGCGCGCCGCAGGATCGCGACCAGGTCGTCGTTGCGGAACGGCTTCTGGATGTAATAGAAGGCGCCCTCGTTCACCGCCTGCATGGCGGACTGCAGCGTCGCCTGCGCGGTCATCAGGATGACGGGAATGGCCGGATCCTGCTTCCGGACCGCCGACAGCACCTCGATGCCGTCCACGTTAGGCATGCGCACGTCGGTCAGCACGATGTCAGGCGACAGCGACGCGATCTGCTCGAGCCCCTGCCGCCCGCCCTGCGCCACGTGCGGCGTAAAGCCCTCGTTCCTCAGCAGGATCCGCAACGACTCCAGGATGCTGGACTCGTCGTCGATCACGAGGACGTTGGCGCTCTGGTTGTTCTTCTCGCTCACGGACCCTCCACGGGCTGGTCATGTTCCCTCGGCAGCAGCACCGTGACCCTCGTGCCGACGCCCACTTCACTGTCCACGAACACGCAGCCGGCATGTGACTCGACAGCGCGATGTACTACGGCGAGCCCGAGTCCACTTCCCCCGGGGCGCGTGGTGAAAAACGGGTCGAACATCCGTTCACGGGCCTCAGGCGGGATCCCCGGTCCGTCATCCGCGATGCGGATGGAGACGCCACCACCCGGAAGCCGGACTCCCGGTGGGGCCTCGTCACTTCGCAACCCGGTCACCTCCACGTGCACTTCCCCGTCCTGCGGTGAGTGCTGCACGGCGTTCAGCACCAGGTTGAAGACGGCTCGATGCAACACGTCGTCATCACCCTCGACGAACCCCGAATTGCCGTTGTCGCCGGTGATCCTGACGTTCACGCCGTCCGCGCGGGACGGGTGCGCCGCCGCGAGGGTGGCGGCACCGTGAACCAGCCGGCCGATGTCCACCTGCTGAATGCGCGACACGCGCACCCGCGCAAAATCCAGGAACTCCGACAGGAGCCGCGACAACCGATCCGACTCGCGGACGATCAGGGACGAGAGCGTGCGCTCGTCAGGCGTGGAGTGTCGAGAGTGACCCAGTTGTTCAACCGCGCTGCGGATCGACGCCAGCGGATTCTTGATCTCGTGGGCGAGCGACGCACTCAGTTCGGTGACCGCTTCCAGCCGCTGTGCGCGGCGACGCAACGCATCCAGCCGCTTCTGGTCGGTCAGGTCCTGGAAAATCGCCGTGGCGGTGCGGCCCGTTCCATCGGTGCCGTTGGAGCCCGGTTGATCGACACCCGCGGTGACGGTGGTGTTGAGACCGATCGGGAAACCCCGGTTCGCGCTGAGAACCCGGCCCTCGGCGCGGATGGTGCGTATCCCGGAAGCCGCCGCCTGCTCGAGTGCCGAAGCCAGTTCTGGCGAAACCGCCCCGAAGAGCTCGCGGACGTGCCGGCCAATGTTGCCGCCGAGGTCGAGCCCCAGCAGGGAGCTCGCGGCGGGGTTGGCGTAAACGAGGTTTCCGGCGGCGTCAACGGTTACGATACCGCTGCGGATGTTGCGAAGGATGTCTTCGGCCTGCAGTCTCACTTTGACCAGTTCGGCCGCCAGTTCCTCGCGTCCGGCGCGCGCTTCGCGCAACCGTGACGCGATATACCCGGAACTCAACGCAACACCAGCGAACACCCCCAGTTGCAGCCAGTGTCCGAATTCCAGCGATGCGCGATGCGCGAGGATGACATCAGCGAAGTAGAAGACACAGCCGAGCGCAGCGACCAGGAGGCCAGTCGACGCAGCGAGCATCAGCGCGGCGACGGCGATGACAAGGATGTAGAGCGCGGCGAATTGCGACGTCGCGCCGCCCGTCACGTGCACCAATCCGGTGACGACCACGATATCGAATACGATCTGCCCGCCGAGAAACAGGTCGTTCAACGGACGACGCTGGAATTCGCTGTAGACGGCAGAAATCGTGGTAAACACGCCCGCCGCTACGAGGAGCATGGTCGCGATCAGGCGGTCGGTGGACGTCGCATCGGGCAGGGTGAACCCGACGGCGAAGAACATCGCGAGCGCGATCGCCATTCGAACCGCGTACTCCCACCGGAGCAGGAGGCGTGGATCGAGAACCTTGGGTGGGCTGACCGGGGCTTTGGAGAGCGGCGTGTTCAGGGGCGGGCTTCCTGTTGCAAGGTGCAAGGAACGGCCGGGGGCTTTAACCGACGCAATTCGCTAGAACTTGGACGATTCGCGTCACGGGGAGTTACCCAGTGGAGGTGACGGATCACCTGACGTGGCAAGCGGTTCTGGGTCGGATTATTGCCGTCCTGGCCCTGGTCCTCCTCAACGGCTTCTTCGTGGCCGCCGAATTCGCGCTCGTCGGGGCTCGCCGTTCGAAGCTCCAGGAGATGGTGGATGGGGGGGACAGGCTGTCGAAGCTGGCCCTGAAAGCGCTCGACAACCTCGATCGGTACATCTCGGCGACCCAGCTCGGGATCACGATCGCGTCGCTCGCCCTGGGGTGGGTCGGCGAGCCGGTGGTGGCGGCGCTGATCGATGGGCTCCTTGGACTGTTCGGGATCTTCGCCGCGCCGGGCGTAACCCACACCGCCGCCGGAATTGCAGTGGGTTTTGCGGTCATCACGTTCCTGCACGTGGTGTTTGGCGAACTGGCGCCGAAGACCGTGGCGCTCGTGATGCCCGAGCGGTTGAGCGGATGGGTCGCCCTGCCGCTGATGCTGTTCGCGAAATTGATGACGCCGTTTATCGCGTTGCTCAACGGCACGGCCAACGGATTCCTGCGGCTGTTCAAGATCAAGCCGATGAGCGAGAGCCGGCACGTGCACTCACCTGAAGAGCTGCGCATGCTCGTTATGCAGGCCCGCGCCCACGGCACGCTGGACGAAAGCGACTCGGCCATGCTCGCGGGGGTGTTCGACTTCCACGAGAAGAAAGTCCAGGACGTGATGCGTCCGCGGACGGAAGTCGTCGCCCTGTCGATCGATTCCTCGGAGGAGGAAGTGCGCGAGACGGTGGGACGCGAGCGGTACTCGCGGTACCCGGTCTACCAGGAGACGCTCGATGATGTCGTGGGTGTTTTCCTGGCGAAGGACATGTGGCTTCACGACGGTCGCAAGCCATTTTCGCTTCGTGAGCGGGTCCGTGACCCTCTCTACGTACCGGCGACACGGCCGGCGGTGCGGGTGCTGGATGACCTGCGAAAGACGCGCGCGCACATGGCGGTGGTGCTCGACGAATACGGCGGTACGGCCGGCATCGTGACGATGGAGGACCTGATCGAGGAGGTCATCGGGGACATCGCCGACGAATACGACATGGTGTCGCGCGAGTCGGTCGAGGTGAACGGCGTGCTGGAGCTGGCGGGGAACCTGTCGCTCATCGACGTGCGTTCGGACCACCGGGTGCAGATCCCGGAAGGTGACTGGGCGACGTTAGGCGGTTATGTTTTTGCGCGCCTGGGCCGCATTCCGCGTGTGGGGGATCGCGTGGCGATTCCCGGTGGAGATCTTGAAGTGATCGCGATGGATGGACGGCGGGTGGCGGGGGTCAGGATAAACAGGGGGCGAGCAACAACTGCTGGCTGAGTTGTTAGTGCTAGGTGCTGAAACTATTTGCTGGAACTGGTGCTGGTGCTGCGTTCCGATTCCCGATTCCCGATTCCCCGCGCTTTGTCCTCTGACGTCGTCGTCGACAAAAACCACGTCATCCCTCGGCACGAACTCGTCATCCGGGCGACGAGGTCCGGCGGTCCGGGGGGCCAGCACGTCAACACTTCCTCGTCGCGCGTCGAGGTACGGTGGAATCCCGGCGAATCGAGCGCGCTGACGCCTGACGAGAAGGAGCGTGTCGCCAGGCAGCTCGCGTCACGCCTCGACACTGCAGGATGGGTACGAGTGGCCGCGAGTGACACGCGAAGCCAGCGACAGAACCGGCTCCTCGCCGAGCAGCGGCTCGCGACCCTGGTGGCCCGGGCGCTTCACGTGCGGAAGAAGCGGGTCAGCACCTCGCCGACCAAGGGTTCGCAGGAAGAACGACTTCGGGTGAAGAAGCTCCGCGGCCGGCGAAAGCGTGATCGCGGTTCGGGCGACTTCGAGTGAACTAGGCGTCCAGCCTGACGGTCGCCTTCATTTCCATCAACACCTTACGCGCGGCGGCGGCTTCGCTCGTACCGGGGAAACGCTCGACGACCCTGCGCAGCTCAACCAGCGCCCTGACATTGTCGCCTAACGGGCCGAGGTAAAGGTCGATCAGGCGTTGGGTGGCGTAGAGTTCGCGGCCCCGGTCGTCACCCGCCAGTGTGCGTCCTTCCTTGAAGTACTTTTCGGACCGCTCCGGGGTCGTGCTACGGTAAAGAACTTCGGCCACGCGGAAGCGGAGTTCGGGATCGGTTGGATGGAGGCGCATGGCGGCGCCGTAACCGACCAGGGCGCCCTCGATATCGCCCCTGGCCACCTTTGCCTGCTCCGCCGACCACGTCGGCGTGTAGGGCGTGGAGTCTCCACTCGGCCAGATGAGCCGCAGAAAGGCGTTCGCGGTTCCGTCGATCACCGCGGTGGTCATCCGCTTCAGCGCGGTTCCCATCGCCCAGGCCGCAAGGATGATGAACAGGACCAACCAAGGCCCACGCAACGCGAGGAACCAGCCTAACGGCGCACCAAAGAGGATGCCGAGTACGACGCCGTAGACTGCCCCGGCAATTCGTTCGGGCAAACCTTTATCAAGATCGGAAGCGGGAATCGGGAATCGGGAATGGGGAATCGAACAGCACGCGTGTGTGTTGAAGACGCTGCCGGACCGTAACCAGTCACCACGATTCACGATTCACGATTCACGATTCACGTTCCCGCGATTCCCGATTCCCGATTCCCGCTCACTTGAAGGTGACCGAAAACCCCAGCCGATAAGTGAACAGGTTGGCATCGCTCTGGATCGGCTGCAGGATGATCGACCCGTCAGGCAGGTCGATGATGCCACCTTCGCGCAGGTACCGGACTTGCCCGTTGCCGTGGTAGATCGCGCCGAAATCGATCGCCCATTCCGTCGAACTGGTCTGGAACGGGACCAGGATTCCCCAGCCGAACCCGTACCGGAACGCTGCGTCGGAGTAGTTCGTGGTCCTGGCGAAGTCCAACTCGCTTTCCGACCCTTCGACCGATGATTCGGTGAAGAAGTAGGAGAAGCCGATGCTCGCGTTGCCGTACGGGCGGATGAATCCCGTCGGGAAGGTGAGCTGCGGGCCAAGTCCCATCCAGACGATGTTGTTCGACGTCGTCAGGTCAACCAGGATGCGACTGCCGACCGTTCCGGAAAGGGGGACACGAAACGTCTCGCTGCCGTAGAGCAGCCAGCCGCCATCCAGCCTGAGGCTGAAAAACCCCTTCGGGTCCGCGTTGAGGCGGAGAAACGCGTCGAACCCCCAACCCTCGTTTACGTATCGCTGGAAGTCGCCAACCGGGTGACCGTAGCTGAAGCTGGCGCCCGCAGCACCCGTGATCGGAAGATGGTGAATCGAGTCCTGACCACGTTCAGGCTCCTGGGCAAATGCCAGGGTGGGCGTCAGGAGCATCAGCGCACAGAGAGCGCGTAAGGAATGCGCGTACATATTTCAGTCCTGTTGAGTTCGCAACGGCCGTGGGCCTCAATACGCCGCCCGTGCAGCGATGTTTCATCACTCCGTTATCTGCATTCCGCCATCCGCCTTCCGCCATCAGAACTTCCGTGAGTGTAACGATCGACGACATT
>DATMBT010000049.1:0-2295 GCA_035559475.1 Gemmatimonadaceae bacterium | reverse complement strand
TTCGAAGGCTACCACGCGGTACCCGCGGCCAAGGAGGTCGGCCATCCTCTCGCGAATCGCCAGTCGCCACCGCATCGCTGCGTCGGCACCTTCCCGGCGAACGGCGGCAAAGTCAGCCGGTATCTCGACTCGAACGGCGTCAGGATCCGTGTTGTCGCCGGGTGGAACGGATGGCGGGTCGAGCGGCCAGCGCACGATGAACCGATCGGTCGGCATGGTGCCATGCAAGGCACTGCCGGTGTTGCCGTACATGTCCTTGACGTATTCGATAGGCAGCGCGCCGAGGTGGTTGATGTTGAAGTGCGCGTTCCCGGCCTGGAGCGGGTCGAAGGTCCAGAGCATCGACTTCACGCCAAGCGCGAGCACCTTGTCGCGCTGGTATTGCTTGAGCTGTTCGCCGATGCCCTGGCCCCGAAGCTCTTCACGGACTGCGAGCATGTCGGACCAGTGCACGAGCTCGTGGTCTCGCAGGCCCGTCATGCCGAAGACAAACCCCACCAGGCGGTCAGCGTCGTCGAACGCGCCTGCTGCCACGCCGCCGATCAACTGGCTCACGCGCAGGATTGCGGTGGGCACGCGCTCCGAGAACCCCGCGCCCCACGTCGAGTCCTGGAGCTCGACGCAAGCCGCGTAGTCGCGCAATGAACTGAGGTCTCGGATCGTTATCAAGGCAGGTGAATCGTGAATCGTGAATCGTGAATCGTGAATCGTGAATCGTGAATCGTGCGAGCGGAGTCCGGTTCGACTTCGACAGGTTTCGACGACGACTGCAAGATCAAGCGGAGACCGAGCGGAGGCCAGACACTGCGCCTACGATTCACGATTCACTATTCACGATTCACGCCACCCGCCCGCGCCGGATCCTTGTTCACCAGGAGCGTCGACGTCAGCTCCACGCCGGCTACCGAAAGCCTGACAGTGTACGTTCCTGGTGCGACCTGGGGCATCGCGCCACCGCGTCCGCCGCCGGCGGGAGCACCCGCACCAGCACCTGCACCCGCACCTCGCCCACGCGCCGCGCCTGACGAGTCACGCGGCATCGCCCGGAGATTCCACCAGATCCGGTTGATGCCCTTCGCCGCCGGACCGGCAACGGTCCGGACGACCGCGCCCTGTCCGTCCACGAAGCTCACGCGTGCACTGTCCGGCGCGGCGGCATTCAGGTAGTAACTCACCGCGGCGCCGTACGGCGGATTGCGCCCCGCATTCGAAGGCGTATCGAACTCGGTGCCGAAGCTCTCCGAACTCGTAGGCGGACGGAGTTCGTACAGGTAGGCAGGACGCGGGTCGAAGAGGTGCGCGCGAGAGGCCAGGACTTCGGGCGTGAGCTGCCGCAGCGGCGCAATATCGTCGAGGATCCAGAGACCACGCCCCCACTGCGAGATGACGAGGTCGTCGAAGTCCTCCTGCACGACGAGCCACGCCACCGGCGTGCGCGGCAGGTTGTTCTGCAATGAAAGCCACGTGGCGCCGTCGTCCAGCGTGACGTACAGACCGTTTTCGGTGCCCAGGTACAACATGCCGGCGCGGCGCGGGTCTTCCCGCACCACGCGCGCGTACGCAAACACATCTTGTGGAATGCCGGCGCCGATCGACTTCCAGGTGCGACCGTAGTCCCTCGTGACGTAGACGTACGTCGCGTTGTCCACCGCGCGATGGCGGTCCACGGCGATGTACGCCGTGCCCGGCGTGTGACGCGAAGGCTCCACGGCCCACACATATCCCCAGGGTTTCAGCCCCGTGATGTTCGCGGTCACGTTCGACCATGTCTTACCGCCGTCGCGCGTCACGCTCACGACGCCGTCATTGCTCCCGGTCCAGATCACGCCGCGCTCCAGCGGTGACTCGGCGATCGCGATGAGCGTGGCAGGCACGTCCTGCGTCTCCGGGAAGATCCCCGGTGGAATCCCCTGCTTGCTCTTGTCGTTGGTGGTGAGGTCGGGTGAGATCTGCTGCCACGTCTCACCGCCGTCGATGGTCTGGTGAACGAACTGACTCCCGGCATAAGCGCGATGCGCGTCATGCGGAGACATTGCGAGCGGGATGGTCCAGTTCCGGCGGAAAGGGCGATCGGCCACCGTTCCGCCGCGTCCACCACCACCACCACCACCGCCACCGCCACCGCCACCGCCGCCACCGCGACCGGCCGGCCACGGCCCCGTACCTAACGAGAGACCGGTTCGGAGGTCCATGTGCTGGACGTTGTTCGAACTGCTGGCCCACACGATGTTGTCATCGAACGGGTCGGGGAACACCCAGCCGCTCTCGGCGCCTATCGTCCACACCCACATGTCG
>DATMBT010000048.1:0-2894 GCA_035559475.1 Gemmatimonadaceae bacterium | reverse complement strand
AGCGCGCCGAATACCAGTCGAACGGAATCCCGCGGCCCGGCGAGTTGAGCGTCCAGCGGAAGTCCACCTGGCGGTCAGTGCGCGTCAGGCGCGGCGGACCCGCAAGCCGGTTGTTGTCGAAGTATTCCCCGTTCAACCCGGGCTCGCTGCCACCTGGCCTCGTGAAATATTCGGGGGGGACGACGACCGGTGCGGCGGGGAAGCGACCAGGCCCGGGCGCATAACGAATTTGCGTATTCGTCCCCGTGATGGCGGCCCGCAGTCCGTCAACAATCGACACCGGCCTGATGCCTGGCCCGCCGTAGCCGCCGAGTCGCGACTCGATGGCATCGGTCCCGATGACCGCTATCGAGCCAAGGCCTCGTCGTAGTGGCAGGACGCCGCCGGCGTTCTTGAGCAGGACTACGGACGCAGCGGCTGCCTCACGAGCGAGTTGGAGATGCGAAGCCTGGCCATTCCAGGCGACGGCGCTGTCCACGTTCACGTACGGCTGCTCGAACAGGCCCAATTGGAACTTCGCGCGCAACACGCGCAGCACCGCGCTGTCGATGACTGCTTCCGCGACCATGCCGGTGCGAACGGCCTCCCAATACGATCGGTGCTGCGGCCAGGTGGACTGGAAGACGACATCGAGTCCGGATTCCCAGGCGTGTTTGGCGGCGGTGGGCGTGTTGGGTTCAGTCATGTGCAGCACGGTCGCACCACCCGTGGCTGCCGCGTCCGAAATCACGAATCCCTTGAAGCCCCAGTCGCGCTTGAGGACGTCTGTGAGGAGCCAGCGGTTTTGCGTCGCGGGTGAGCCGTCTACCGAGTTGTACGACGTCATGATCGAGTGAGCACCGGCGTTTTTCACCGCCGACTCGAAGGGCGGGAAATGCAGTTCATCGAGCTGCCTGACGCTCACGTCGATCGGGTAGCTGTCGCGACCGCCGTCTCCGACGTTGGCGACAAAATGTTTTGGCGTCGCCACGACGCCGGCGCGCTCGAAGGCGCGCACGAAGACGTCGCCGAACAGCGTGCTGAGGAACGGATCTTCGCCGTAGGTCTCTTCAACGCGGCCCCAGCGCACGTCCGTGGCGATGTTCACGACCGGCGACAGTGCCTGACGAATGCCCCGGCTCCTTGTCTCGCGCGCCGCGGCCTGCGCGACCCGGCTCGCCAGCGAGGTGTCCCACGTTGAGGCGAGGGCAATCGCTTGCGGGAACATCGTGGCACCCGGCTGAGCGAGCCCGTGCAGCGCTTCCTCGAACGGAATGATCGGGATGCCTAACCGCGTTCGTTCGACGAAGTACCGCTGGATGCTGTTGATACGCTCCGTGTGCGCGCGAACCACGGCAGCAGCCGCCAGGGCAGCTTGCTGATTGCTATTCGCTGATCGCTGCTCGCTGGTTTCCGGCAACCGTATCTGCAACCCGAACGACCCGTGGGAGTAGTCGTGTGTGGAATCGTCCAGGCTCCCGGGACTCATGTACAACTGCCAGAACTTTTCCTGCAGAGTCATACGGGCCAGCAGGTCGCGCGCTCGTTCCTCGATGGATAGCGCGGCGTTCCGGTACGGCGGTCGTTCCTGGAAGCCGGACGCGACAGACGTGGCCACCAGGATCAACACGACTGCGGTCGCGCGGTGAAGAATGAGCTTCAACTCAGTGAGGGCCTGGGGATCCGGGCGAGCGGTGCACGCCGCGAAGGATATCGAGGCGCAGCTCTGCCCAACCCTCGATCTGGAAGTATTGCACCCTGATTTCGTGCGAACCGCCGGTCAATGGCGCGTAATCGATCTCTGAGCCATGCAAATCCCAGTTATCGATGACCAGCCGACCATCGACCCAGACGCGAATGCCATCATCGCTTATGGTGCGGATCGTGTGCTCGCCGGGCGCCAGGTTCACCGAGCCGGTGGCCTCGAAGGCATAACGGGCCTGCGGCAACTCGCGAATGGTCGGCCGGAACCACATGAAGTCGAGCCGCGGCACCGTCCGTTCGAACAACCGCGGTGCCGTCGTCAGGCGTTCCCAGTTGCCGTCGCGACGTGGATCAAGTGAGTCCGCCCACGCCCATGCGCGAAGCTGCCAGGAAACGGGTGGCTCAAACCTCGACCACGAAAAGCGCACGGGTACACCTGCTTCCTTGCGCTCCCCGCGCGCCGACGCGGTTGCGGCGCCGCGATATTCCATGACCACCTCGTATAGCCCCGCTGAATCGGGGCGGGGCGTCACCCGGATGGTATCACCAATCCTGCCTGACGAGGCTGAAATGTCCTGGACACCAGAGCGACTGACCAGGGTCCACGTGCCGGGAGGTCCGTGGACGACCAGTCGCAACGGCAACGCGTGCGTGCTGTCAGCAGGCCAGAGTTTCGGGTACTGGTAATCGTATGGCCCCCACTCGTCGACGATGATTGCTGAACGGTGCCGACGTTGGACTGGTTGGCGCGGAATCTCCTTTCTCACATCCGGCAGCGAAGGTACGAGAAAGGCCTGGTCCGCCGGCACCGAGGGGATACCACTGCAGCCGGATGGCAGAGGGCGGATGGCGGATGACGGAGCACTGCTTGACGCTCCAGTCGCTGAATCGGCGATCCTTACGCCTGACGAGTTGGCGAGCTGGAATTTCCGCGGCGTTCCCTCGAACGAATTGCGCTCGACGAGGTAATCGCGGCTCCGCGTATCACGATGCTTCGGGTATCCCCAGTCCGATGGCTGGATGCTATCCCCCCACAAGCGGATAGCGGTCGAGTCACCGATGAAGCGATTGGCGATGATGCTGTTCGCCTGTCCATGCTCGATGGCGATCCCATACCGATTGTTTGCAAAACAATTCGCCACGATCGGCGACTCGAAGCTGTAGCCGCCCCACAATCCATAATCATTTCCCTCGGCAATGTTCGCGACGAA
>DATMBT010000047.1:0-6437 GCA_035559475.1 Gemmatimonadaceae bacterium | reverse complement strand
CGCGCGCCGCACGTTTGCGAATTGGTGCGGCTGTCCGGTGTGAGCGAAGTTCACGCGCGTCCAACGCGGATGCGGTCCACGCGGCGCGTGTCGCGCGGCGACGTCAGGTTTGGTTCAAATGCCCCGGGCGTCGATCGCAGCGAACTGGATCCCGACGCCGTGCGGGCGATCGTGCGCGCACTGGCAGCGACGCCCTGAATCCCGCGAAAGTTGTAACACGCGGAACGACGCCGAATCTCGCAGAACTACGCGGACGGTGCCTCTGGATGCATGGTGTCGGCGCGGTGACGCTGAATGAGAAGTATTCAGCATGCACAACGCGCTTATCCAGCAAGACACCACCGGCCAGATTATCGGCGCATTTTTTGACGTTTACTTCGCCCTTGGGTTCGGCTTTCTCGAGCACGTGTATTCGCTGGCGCTCGAACGCGAGCTCATGGAGCGTCGAAATCAAAGCGACTTACGTGCTTCCTCCGACGGCGAAACGCCAGACACTCAACTACCTCCGGTCGACGAACCTCGAAGTCGCGTTGATCCTCCACTTCGGGCCAGAGCCGAAGTTTTATCGACTGGTTCATTCGAACAAGTAGGCTGGACCGCGCTTTTTCCGGCATTCCGCGAGATTCCGCGTCCCTAAACTCGCTGGATCCAGACAACACGAGAGTGTCCCAGAATCCCGCTCAGCTTGTAAACGCGGAACGACGCGAAATCTCGCGGAGGTGCGCGGACAAGATCTGGGGAAAACAGCGTTCAACTGCCTGACGAGTTACACGCCGGGCAGTTGCGAGCGGCTTTTGTCCCTGGCGATCGCTCGTTCCGCAAAGTCGAGGCGATCGTGCGCATCGGCCAGCTCGCGCTGAAGCCGGTCCTGTTCGGCTTCGAGGCGGGCGAGGCGTTCTGACGTCACGTCATCCCCTCCGCCCTCGATTCGCTTCGCCAACGCTTTCCCCAACCGCGTGAACGACAACGCGATGAGACCGGTGAAGAGCGTCCCGATCACCGGGATGAGAATTGCGAGCGCGTGGCGGTCCATCTGGACGGGGGACAGGGTACGGGGTGCTGGGTACCGGGTACTGCGTGGAGCGAACGAGGCTGATTGTCCCAACGGTCCGCGAACTGGGTAGTTTCGCTGTTTCGCAGTCCCCAGTCCCCAGTCCCCCGTCCCCTCAGTTCATTCGAATCACCGGCTTCTGTCCCACCACCGGCACCCAATACGAAAACCACTCTACGTTCCGCAACATGCGGTCCTTGACGAGTCGCGGATCGCTGATGCCATGCCCCTGCCCGGGATACAACACGAGCTTCACCGGGGTTTTCCCGATGCGCTTCATCGCTTCATAGAACTGGATGCTCTGCTCGGGTGACACGCGCCGGTCCTGGTCGCCGGACTGGATGAGCAGTGGCGTGGTGACTTCCTTCACCTTCCGGTACGCCGAACGCTCGACGAAGAACTCCGGCTTGTCCCACGGCACCGAGTTCATGAGCATGCCGAGGTAGTCGGAGATGTCGGTCTGCGAGAAGAAGGAGGTGAGGTCGTTGACGCCGGCGCCCGAACTGGCTGCCGCAAACCGGCGCGTCTGCGTCACGCCCCAGAACGTCTGGAACCCGCCGTAGCTCCAGCCCATAAGACCCATCTTCGTCGAGTCTGCAATGCCCGTACGGATCATGGCGTCAACGCCGGAGTTCACGTCGATCCAGTCCTTGCCAAGGATGTCGCCCTGATTCAGGCCACGAAAACGCTGTCCGTATCCAGTTGAACCGCGGAAGTTCGGCTGGAGTACCGCGTACCCCATGCTGTTGAAGACCTGGACCGGATACGCAGAACCGCCCGATGGGTAGCGCGCCGATGACACGCCCGCGGGTCCACCATGCACGACCACGAGCAGTGGAACGCGCGTGCCTTCCTGGTACCCGACGGGCAGGCTGAGCACACCCTCGATCATCTGCGTGTCCGCCGAGGACTTCCAGCTCACGACGCGCTGCGCGCCGTGCCCAAAGCTCGCGACCTGCGGATTGGTGTTCGTCAGCTTGCGCGGGTTGAACGCGGTGCCAGTGGTCGCGTAAACCTCGGGCGATTCGGTGCCCGTCTCGGAAATGAATGCGAGGGTTCCGCCGGCCGAGTTGAAACCGGAATTGAATCGCTCAGTGGAAACACGCTGCGGCGGGCCGGATGGTTTCCCCGACGTGAGCGGAATGCCAAACAACGCGCGCCCGGTCTTGACCGACGCCTCGACCAGCAACTGGGTGGCCGAAGCAGCGACAAACGACGCGTCCTCGTCGAGCGCATCCGTCAGTGAGACGGCCTCGCCCGGAAGGATCGGCACCACCCACACGCGAGTGTTGGCCGTTCCCTGCGCTTCGCCCGAGGCCTCGACCACGAGGCCTAACGCGGCCGGCCAGCCGACCACTTCCTCATTGCCGGGCATCGTCGTGATGGCTCGCGACTCCGCGCCAGGCTCACTCTGCAGGTAGACCGTGCCACGCGACGACGCCACCAGGGCCGGTTGCGGACGGGCGCTGTAGGCGATGACGCGGCTATCCGGCCCCCACACCACCGATGTCACGTGCAGTCCTTCCGGGGAAATGGCGCGCCCGTCTGCTGGAGCGCGATCCTTGAGGACAACCTCCCACAGCCGCGAGAAGTCGGCGGCGTACGCGCTGTCGCGCACGATGGCCTTGCCCCTCGCCTTGTCGAGGTCCTGCTCGGCGCGCGACGCAGGTGCGCTCGCGACATAGGCCACGCGCTTCGCGTCAGGCGAAAGCTTGTAGCTCGCTACCGAGGACTCATGACGGCTGATCTGCCATGCCTCGCCGCCGGCGGGATCGATGCCGTAAACCTGCGTGAGCTTGTTGTCGGCGCGATCGGACAGGAACGCGATCCATGAGCCGTCGTTCGCCCACTGGGGCGCGCGGTCCGCGCGCGGACCCGACGTTACCCGACGCGCGTCACCACCAGTCACCGAGACGACCCAAACGTCGGAATTGGTGACGTTGGTCTCGGTATTTCGTTCGGTGACGACGTACGCGATGCGCTTTCCGTCCGGGCTGACGGCGACTTCGCCGACGCCCTTCACCGCCATGACGTCGTTGACGGTCCAGCGCTTCGGTCCACCGTCCTGGGCGGCCATTCGCGTCGCGGCGATTGAAGCAACGATCAGCACGCGCGCGGCGCGGCCGGAAATCCACCTGGCAATCATCGTTTCACAGTCCCTTCGAAGCGTTTTTGAGGGGGAGCCGGGCTGGGCCGCCCCCGAGCGAAAGTTGTCGCCGGCACCGGGTTACGCAATCGCGTTTCGACTCAACCGGGGAGGCGGCTGGACGGCCACGGGTGGCGCCTGATGAATCTCAGGTCGTCTGCGTCCGACTCGATGATGTAGATGGACCTGGCGCCGAACCCACCGATCGCTTCGTTGTCCTTCAATTCGAGAATCCCAAGGAGTTTGCCCGCTCGATCGACGGCGTAGTAGGCGATTCCGGGGTGGTCGGCGGAAGGCTGGCGTGCAATCAACACATCACCGGATGGCGTGAAGTACAAACGGTCTCCGATGTATGGCGGCATGACATCGGGCCATTCGTCGGCTGGCGTCTGAAGTTCTTTGGGTAACGGGGATGACGGCTGACCACCACCTCGCGTGGAAGCAGCGGTGCGCGCCAGGTTCGCCTGCTTTTCGCGTTCGGTCATCCTGATCACGGGGATCGGAAGTGCAGCGCCGCGCGTCCAACGACCGTCGGGCGAGCGCCAGTCCACGCGGAACGGATTGATTCGGACCACCGCCAGATGGCCGTCCGGGTGAACAATCCACGACTCACCGACATGCAGACGAAGTGATCGCGCGCTGCTTTGCGTGATGTCCCCTTTAGCATTTCGAACGATGGTGCGAAACGCGGGCCGATCTCGCACCTTCGCCAGTGTGTCCACGCGTCCGCTCGCGCGGTTCACCCTGATGATTGCCGACGAGTCCTTCGCCGACGTGATCGTCTGTCCGGACGGAAGTTCGGGTGACTTCACTGAGAACACGTTACCCAGGCGATCTGCGTAGCGAATGGCGCCCCGGGTTTCCTTGATGATCGGATTATCCGTCGCGACCGTGCTGACGGCCTTGTCCTTGTCGAAGAGCAAGACGCGTCGCTGCAGGAAATCGGACATCAGGCTCGAGTCACCGGCAATCGCGTGGACTGGCGCGGCCATGCCGTATTCCCCGGGTCCGGCGCCCTTGCGCGAAACCGGCTTGACGTCACCCGTCTTCAGGTCCGCGATCACGAGCCCCAGGTCGCGCGGATCGGTCACGAGGATCCGGCCGTCGCTCAACTCGCGGATGGAGTTGATGAAGGTGAACCCCGTCTCCAACCGCGCATCCGGCGGCTGAAGCCTGATCGTGGCCGGTTGTTGCGCGAAACCCAGCGCTGGAATGAACAGGCTGGTGACTGCGATGAAGTTCCGCACGCGACCTCCGTGGTTCGATGATGCTACGGCGACACGCTGTACGCTGGTTCACGCCTCGCGCGCACTACCAGCCAGTGCACCGCGGCCAGTGCAATAACAACGGCCATCTTGATCGCATCGCTCGCGCCCATGCGAGTCGCCAGCAGGAGCGAGAGGACGACGCCGATCGATGCGAATATCGGCCCGCCCTTCACACGGAACAATGCCGGCTCCACACCGGGCGTCGAGATGCCGCGCGCCTCGCGACTGCGGAACACCGGGAGCGACAGGCACACGCCGCCGTACAACAGGAGCCGCGAGACTGCCGAGAGGCTCAGGTTCTGTAACAGCCCAGCCTGCAACGCCAGCGCGAGCGAAATGAGCGCGAAGATGATGATCGACACGTACGGCGTGCGATATACCGGGTGAATCTTCGCGAAGAACGATGGCAGGATTCCCTGGTCAGCCATGGCCATCGTCAGGCGCGGCACGTTCAGCATGTTGCTCGCGACCCATCCATAGACGGAGATCAGGGCCGCGACCGTGATGAACACAGCGCCGCCCGCCCCGAACATCACCCGCGCCGATGCCGCGAGGGGCCGGTTGGTCGCGCCGGGCTCGGTGAGCGTGACCAGCACCGTGAGCTGCGCGGCGAGGTACACGACCGTCACCAGCGCCAACCCCGTCACCAGCGCGAACGGCGCGTCGCGACGCGCGTCCTTCGCCTCGGCCATCGGGATCAGCGCCGACTCGAACCCGCCGTACGCAAACATCAGCAGCACCATCGCGTTCAGCCAGCCGCCTAACGAACTGCCGGTCGCAATCACGGACGGTGCGGCCTTTCCCATCGCCAGCCAGGCGATGCCCAAGGCTCCAAACAGCACCAGCGGCACCAGCTTCACTACGGCGAACACGTTGCTCACCTTCGCACCGGACCCCACCGAGCGGATGTTGACCAGCGCCTGCAAGCCTATGAACGCAACCGTCACGGCCACCTGGGCCGGACGGTTGGCTGCGGCGGGCCACAACTCGACCAGGTACGTCGTGAAGAGGTTCGCCTGCACGGCCGCCGTTATGCAGCGAACGAAGTAGCCCATCCACGCCATCTGGATGCCGATGAAGGGCCCGAATGCGGCGGTGCCGTAGAGGTAAGCACCACCCGCGCGCGAAAACCGCGAGGCCACTTCGGCGAACGAAAAAATCATCGCGCCCGTGAGCACGGCCCCGACCAGCCACGCCAGCATTGAATACCAGCCGAGCGATGCGCCGAGCGTCCCCGGCAGCACGAAGACGCCGGTGCCGATGATCGTGTTGAGCACCAGGCCAGCGAAGCTCCAGCGGCCGATTGCCTTGACGAGCTGTGTCATTCGGGTACGGGGGACTGGGGACCGGGTTCTTCCTCGCAGGGACAGAAGGTGTCCTCCCGCGAGGCCATCCGAAACCCGTGCGGAAGACCCGGCGTAGGTCGGTGTGCCTGCGGTCACCACCCCTGCACCCAGCACTCAGCATGTCTGCACTGCTTCGCGACGTCCGTTACGGCATTCGCTCCCTCGCCAAGGCGCCCGGACTGGCGTTCGTTGCCACCCTGGCCCTCACGCTCGGGATAGGCCTGACCACGGTGATGTTCTCGATCATCTACGGCGCCATGATGAAGGGCCTGCCGTTCGATGAAGGCGACCGGATCGTGCAGGTGGAGAGGCACAATGCCGCGAATGGCAACACTGGCATGGGCACTCCCATCACCGACTTCGCGGACTATCGCGAGCAACAGAAGACGATGTCCTCGCTCGCGGCGTATTACGGCGGGACGGTGAACGTCAGCGGGGAGGTGGAGGCAGAGCGCTTTGCCGGCGCCTGGGTCACGGCATCGGCGTTCGACCTAACGAGAGTTCGGCCGCTGCTGGGCCGGTATTTCCAGGCCGGTGAAGACGCCCCGGGCGGGCCACAAGTCGTCGTGCTGGGTTACGGCATCTGGCAGCGGCGGTTTGGGGGTGACTCGGCAATTGTCGGGAAA
>DATMBT010000046.1:0-8303 GCA_035559475.1 Gemmatimonadaceae bacterium | reverse complement strand
TGGGGTGACTTCCCGTATTTCGACGCGGCGTTTCTTGGCGGCGGGCGTTCACTTCGCACGTTTTCACGCCAGCGATTCGCCGGTGACGCTGCGCTGCACGGCTCCGCGGAGCTGCGAGTGCCGATCGCCGCGTTCCCGCTCATCCTCCCGCTGAACGTTGGTGCACTCGGATTCGTCGAGACGGGCCGCGTATTCGTGGATGGAGAATCGCCCGGCGGATGGCATACCGGGGTGGCGGGAGGGCTCTGGCTCGGCGTCCTGAATCCCGGAACCAGCCTTACGGTGATGTTTACGAACCAGAAGGAGCGCCGATGGCTGTTCGGACTCGGCTTCGACTACTGACGTGCGACAATTCATGGACTTTCAAGAACAACAGCAACGCAAGGCCGAGCGATCAGTGAGATGGATAAGCTTTTGCCTGCTCATGCTGATTGTGCTTGCGATCGGGTGCTTTCCTCCCGTCAAAGTCACACCGCCGCCGGCCGATGCGTCTGCCGAAGAAGTGGCCCTCAGTGGCGCGTCGGTCCTGATCGGTGCCGGAGACATCGCCCTGTGCGGCTCCACCGGTGATGATTCCACGGCCGCGATCGTCGATAGCGTGCTCAAGGCTGACAGCGCCGCAAAGGTGGAGGACGCCGTCGCTGCGATCGGGGACCTCGCGTACCAGTCTGGCACGCAGCGCGATTTCCAGGACTGCTGGGGCGGTTCATGGGGCGACAGCACCAGGCGAATCATGAAGTGGGTGCGTCCAGCGCTCGGGAACCATGAGTATGTATCGGCTGGCGCTGCTCCGTATTTCAAATACTTCGGGGCGCGCGGGGGGGATCCGAAGCTGGGGTACTACGCCTACGACCTTGGTGAATGGCGCGTCCTGGTGCTGAACAGCGAGATCCCGATGAACGGGCGCTTCAGCATGTCGGACCGGACAGCGCAAGAGGAGTGGTTGCGAGCCGACTTCAAGACGCACCCGAAGAAGTGCACGGTCGCGTATCTGCACCGATCGCTCTTCAGTTCCGGCTATCACGGGAACCAGACGGGGATGCTCGGGCTGTACGCCGTCATGTTTGAGGGAGGCGTCGACCTGGTCCTTGCGGGCCATGATCACAACTACGAACGCTTCGCGCCAATGAACCCGGCCACCATGGCCGATACCGTCCGTGGCTTGACGCAGATCGTCGTGGGGACTGGTGGCGCCGACCTGCGTGGTTTCCAGACTCCGCTGGCGCGCAACTCGGTTTACACGATCCAGGGACACCACGGGGTCGTAAAGCTCACCCTTGGCGCCGGCGCGTGGCGCAGCGCGTTCATCGATACCAGGGGCGGCGTGTGGGATCGCAGCGGCGGCACGTGTCACTAGCCCTCGCCGGTCGTTAGGCAGCCCGGCCGGGTACGCGCGGGCGGCGCTCTTCGCGCCGCCGCCCGGGCGATTGGTTCAGTCGGCTTTCAGGTGCCGGCTCTCGAAGTCGGTGACCTCGCGGTCGGCCTCGTCGACCGTCTTCCCGTACTTCTCCTTGATCTTGCCGATGAGCTGGTCACGCTTTCCGGCGATGACATCAACGTCGTCATCGGTCAGCTTCCCCCACTGTTCACGAACCTTTCCCTTGAGCTGCATCCAGTTCCCTTCGATCGTCTGCTTGTTCATGATGTGATTCCTCCCTGCCTTGTGGTGTTGATCAGGTACGCGACTCGCATGGCGTTCGACAGGACGAGCGCCACGTGTGGACCGTACCCGCGACAGAACTCCAAAGTTGCCGCGTCCATGACGCGAAGGCATTTGTCGTACAGCACCCTGGGGTCCTGTTCGCCAGGCTCGGGCGTGCGGCGTGCGACGTCAGGCACTCGACGCATGGCGTCCGACGCCATGCCTTCCGGCGCGTTGAGTCCGCGCAAGTGGGTCGCAAGACGCCCCTGATACTCGGCCCGCTGCGCGAACTCGGCCGCGTATCCCGGCGCCTGCACGTTCCGTGCGGCGCAGGTGAACGCTTCGTGTGTCGCGAGCGTGACCTCGAGCAGGCGCTTGGTGGTCGGTGCTGACTCGTCCTCCGTCATGCCTTGCCTCCGGATAAGGTGGGGCCGGAATGCTCCGACCCCGTTTGGTGCCTAACGCACGTAGCGGAACAGCCCGATGAGGCCAATGACGCCGCCGCCGATGGCGATCATCGTGCCGCCGGGACCACCGATCATCGATCCAACGACAATTCCTGCCGCTCCGACGGCCATCATGGCCACGTTGGAACCGGCACCCACGTTGGCATCATTCGGACTGGCCGCGACACCTGGCTGGCGTTTCACGACTGGCAGGTTGATGCCGGCGCGGACCACCCGGGGACCGGCGGCGGACGCGGAGTCAACGATCGTAACCGGCGTGGGCATCGTGTTGCCCGCGGCGCTGACAGCGGTGGAGTCTCGGTCCACCGCTGTGCCCTGCTGGGCGTTCAGCGACGAGGGCAACAGTGTCGCGCTGATGATCAGGGCGACGACGAACGAGGACAAACGTGCAAATCGATACATGATGAGCTCCTCCCGGTGAACGGGTTCCGGCCGTCCAGCGGTCAAGGTGATGGCGCGCAGGAGTGGCTCGCGCGCCGGGTTTGTGAATGCGTTGGGTTACTTCGTCGCCGCGGAGAAAATGGCAACTTCGATGCGCCGGTTGATCTGGCGGCCGGCCTCGGTTCCGTTCGATGCCAGCGCCTCCAGCTCACCCCTGCCTGACGAGTGCATCCGGCCGGAGTTGACGCCCTGCGCCGTGAGGTAGCCGGACGCCGAGTTCGCGCGGCGCTGGGACAGGTCCTGGTTGTAGGCGGTGCTACCTAACGCGTCGGTGTGGCCGACGATGAGCAGTTCCGTGTTCGCGTATTTCTTCAGGCTGGTCGCGAGGTTCCTGAGGTTCGTCCCCGCCTCTGGTCGAATGGCGTCGGAGTCGAAATCGTAGAGCAGGCCGGAGGCGAACGTGACCTGGATTCCCTCTCCTACGCGCTCAACAACGGCGCCCGGAATCTCGAGCTTCAGTTCCTTTGCCTGCTGGTCCATCTGGTGGCCGATAATGGCACCCGCGGTGCCGCCCACGACGGCACCGATGATGGCGCCTCGCGCGGTCGATCCGGTGTTGTTCCCCACCACGCCGCCCACAGCCCCGCCGGCCGCGGCACCAATGACCGCGCCTTTCTCCTTGTTGCTCATCGAGGCACACGCGGTCGAGACGAGCGTCGCGGCGACGAGCACCGCGCCCAGTACTATCCGGTTCGGATCAAAAAAGGCCATCCTGGTGGAACGCATTTGCTGCCTCGTGAATTGAGAAACCTTCTGGTTGCCTACCGGCTTCCGCCAACTTGTGTCGTTGGCGTGCCGATCACCCGCTTGATCGATTGCCCGGCAAGCAGCTGGGCACCTTCGGGAATTCCATTGATCAACGCCAGCTCCGCGAGCGAGATGCTCGACGGCAATTGCGCGTGGAACTGCGCCAGGGACATCGCTCGCGGCGCTGCGTCGATGCGCAGGCGCAGGGGCTGCACCGCCAGGGCCACCGGATCAGTCAATCGATCAAAGCTGTTGATCGACTGCTGGAACGCTGGCTTCCAGGCGTCGTAACGCGCGGCGGTGGTGTAGGTCAGGGTCCGCCACGTCGCCGCACCGTACTCGAAGAAGGCCGCGATGCCGCGCACGGATCCTCCCTGGCCATCGGCAGCCGTGAACTCGGCGGAGACCACGGGGTTTCCGTGGATCGTGCCGCGCGACTGCACGCCCGCGGTCATTCCCTGCTGGCTGAAGAAGACCCGCGCTGCGTCAACGGACGTTCCCTCCGCGCCACGCAGTTCGATGAGCGCGCTTTCATCGGCGCTGATGGCGGCCACTGCGTCAGCTCCATTGTGTGTCTTCCATCCTTCGGGAAACTGGAAGACGAACTTCAGGTCGGGATGAAGGAAGAGCGTGCCTTTGAAGAACCCGGCGCGCGGATTCACCCCGTAGACCATGCCATCGATCTGTCGCAGGAACTCGGCGCCGCCGACCTTCATGGTTGTCAGGTTCTGCGTCGTCGCCTGCACGAGCGCCTGCACCGCCGCGATCCGATTCCCCGGATCCGGATGCGTCGACTGCCACTCGGGGAGACGGCCGCCACCGGCAAGTTGTTCGGCACGCTGGAGCATCTCGAACACCTTGATCATCTCGCGCGTGTCGTATCCACCCGCGAGTGCGTAGCGGAAGCCGAGTTGATCGGACTGCGTCTCATCGTCGCGACCGTACTTGAGGAACATCAATCCCAGGCCGGCACCGGCGATCTGGCCATACTTTGCAATGGCCGGAGAAAGCACGGATCCAACGCCAAGGCCGATCGCCGCGACCTGCTGTCGGCTCATCTGCTGCACGCTGTGACGAGCGGATACGTGTCCACTTTCGTGGCCCAGCACCGACGCGAGTTCGGCTTCCGTCGTCATGTGCGCCAGCAGACCACGTGTCACGAAAATGAATCCGCCGGGCAGCGCGAACGCGTTCACGGACGCGTCATCGACGACCTGAAACTCCCACGGCAGCCCCGGTCTCTCGGTGGTTGCGGCGAGCGCGAGTCCAATGCGATTTACGTATCCCTGCATCGTCGCATTTGGATACAGCCCGATGCTGGTCCTCACCTCGGCCGCACCCTGCTGCCCCATCGCGATCTCCTGCGACTCGGATACCAGTGCCAGCTCGCGCTTGCCGGTCACAGGGTTGGTGGCGCAGGAGAGGGCTGCTGTCATCCCGGCGACCGCGAGAGCGCGGACCAGGAGCGAGCGAGTGGCGCGAGTTGATGTCCTCATGCGATTCGCCGGCCGGTGAAGAACCGCAGCGCGAACACGACGACCGCGACCACGAGCAACAAGTGAATGAGGCCGCCAAGGGCGTAGCCGCTCAGGAGGCCGAGCGCCCACAGCACGAGGAGCACAATCGCAATGGTTAACATCGTTGGTTTCCTTCCCATGGCAGGGTGGTGCGGACTGCCGTTGCCAGGCGCGCAGTCGCGATTCAGGACCCGGCACCGGCACGTCCAGTGTCATCGCCGTACTCCGGCGGCTCCACGAAACGGGAGCCGCCCGCCCTACGCCTTGCGGCGCGCTCCGGTGGTCATGAGGGCGATTCCGGCCAGGACGGCGAGTCCTGCAACCCAGGGAGCGATCGGGCTCTGTTCCTCGGCCGACACGGAGACGTCGCCGATTTTCAGGACCTCGCGCTTCGACGTGAAACCCAGGCCGCGCAAGTAGATCGCGGCGCCAATGACAATCAGCGCCAACCCCACCATGGCCGATCTGGACATCGTTCGTTCTCGTTAGGGGGACGCAAGGCCGCCGCTCGTGTCACTAACGTTAGGTACCAAGCCGGTCATCTACCATCGCTCGTGCGGCGGACGGCGGCCTCGCTCGTAAGGTGGAGCAGAGCCCGCCATCGCCGGGGTTGCAGGGTCCAAGAACTCCTCTCCGGGCTCATCCAAAAACCGCTCTAACGAGGGATAGTATCTCAGGCCGCGCACACTCATTATGCGGCACACGAATCGCCGAGGAACCGAGCCTTCGAGCCGAGCGCCGGAGCCAATTCGTTGCAGTGATGCACTACTGATGGGCCGCGCGGCGATTGCCGGCGGCTCGTCCTTCACTCGGGAGTCACCGTGGACCTGCTCACCTGGCTTATCGTCGGACTCATTGCAGGATTGCTTGCCAGTGCGGTTGTCGGCGGCATCGGGTCCGGTATTCTCGGGGACATCGTCGTCGGTGTAGTCGGCGCGGTCCTTGGAGGCTGGATCTTCAGCACGCTCCGGATCGGACTGCCTATCGGCGGACTACCGGGCACGATCCTGGTCGCATTCGTAGGCGCAGTGGTGTTGCTCCTGCTCATCCGCCTGGTCCGCACGCGGCGACCGCTGACGTAGTCCACGCACTCACCTCACTCTCTCAAAGCCGGGGTATTCCCCAGTGCCCGACCGCAACCTCCGTGGCAGTTGGATGCAGATGAAGTCGGCCGTCCTTGACCGATGGCCGTCTGTCACCGTCGAGGACATCGCGTCCCTCGCCGGTCAACGCGAAGAGTTGATGCGCGTGATCAAATCCCGGTCCAACAAAACGTACGGGGAGATTGAGCGCGAGCTGGCGGAGTTCGAGCTGCGTGATCTCAGGGCGGGGTACGCGTCCCGGCCCGCGCTCGGCATCGGGCGTGACTGACCTGCGGCCAGACTGATTGTTCGTCCATTGGCGCAGTTGAGCGAAGCGAGCGCCCGCTGAGGGGTGTCATGTCAGGGACATGGCACCCCTTTGTGGGTGCGGCAAGAGGGTGCGGTGCGTGCAGGGCCCGAACGTCTCGGCGGCAGGTTGCGAATCATCAAGCCGCTTCGTTCCTTCCCTGCTTCCTGCTTCCCGCCTCCCGCCTCCTGTTCTGCATCCATGCGCTCCGCACTCGTCTTCCTTACCGCGACGTTCCTGGCGGTCCCAGTCACCGCCCAACAGGCCGTAACCGAAACCCGCGATCCGCGCCAGCAGCAGGATCCCGAGTTCGCGAAGGCCTATGCGAAGTGGACCACCGAGCCGCGCTACGGCAGTCCTCTTGTCGACCACCTGCCCAAGGTAGCGGGCATTCCGACGCCGAAGGATGTCCTGGGCTACTACATCGGACAGCCGAAGACCCTGACGTATTACGCGGACGCGGTGAAGTACTACCGCGCACTGGAGAAGGCCGCGCCGACGCGCGTCAAGATCGAGACCATCGGCAAGTCCGACGAAGGACGTGAACTCGTCGTCGTCTGGATTTCGTCCGAGGCCAACATGCGCAACCTCCAGCGCAACCGGGACAACCTGGCGAAGATCGCGGACCCGCGGGGCATGAGCGAAGCGCAGATCAATCAGCTCATCAACTCGACCAAGCCGCACTACCACCTCATGGGTGGACTGCACAGCGGCGAGGTCGGGCCGTCGGAAATGCTGATGGAACTTGCCTATCGGCTGGTCGCCGAAACGTCGCCGCTGCTCAACCAGATCCGCGAAAACGTCTACGTGTCCATCACACCACAGGCCGATCCCGATGGCCGCGATCGCAACGTGGACTGGTTCTATCGTGGTCTCGACATGGCAGCGGCGCAGGCTGGGAGCAACGCGCCAGCAGGACGTGGGGGCGGTGGTGCCGGCGTTCCCTACTGGGGCAAATACGTCTATCACGACAACAATCGCGACATCAACCTGTCGCAGATGTCGATGCGCGCGATCACCGATTGGTACTTCACCGCGCATCCGCCGATCATGCACGACCTGCACGAAGCGGCCCAGTTGATGTACACGTACAGCGGCGGCCCGCCGCAGAACCCGAACCTCGACCCGCTTCTCTTCGCTGAGCTCCCGTTCTTCTCGAACTGGGAGATGTCGCAGATGACGAAGTGGGGCATGCCGGGCGTCTACACACACGCGTTCATGGATGGCTGGTCGCCCGGCTACCTCGGCTCGGTCGCGTACAACCACAACGGCATGATGCGGATGTACGAGACGCAGTCGGGCGTCGACGCCGCGGATAGCGCCGCGACTCCCGCGGCGGGCCGCGCCGGTCGCGCGGGTGGCGCTGATACAGCAGCAACTGCGGCTGCGGGTCGCGCCGGGCGCGGTGGAGCAGCTGGTGGTCGTGGCGGTCGCACAGGCGGTGCCGCTACAGACACTGCGGCGACTGCCGGACGCGCCGGCGGCGCTGCAGCAGGCATCCCGGGAACCGCACCGGAAGGTCGCGGCAATGGCGGCGTCCCGACGGGACGTGGCGGCGGGCAGCCGCGCGAGTGGTATCGCGGCATTCCAATCCCCACGGGCGCAGTAGCCTCGTTTTCCCGACGCAACAACACGAACTACATGCAGACCGGCGTGTTGTCCGCGCTGCAGTTGACCTCGATGTTCCCGAACCTCGTCGTCCAGAACTTCTACATCAAAACGAAGAACTCGATGGAAGACGGGAAAACGAAGGCGCCCTACGGCTATGTCTTCCCGATGCAGCGCGACATGACGAAGGTTGCGACGCTGATCAACGTCTTACGCGCTCAGGGCATCGAGGTCGGCACACTCAAAGCGCCGGTCACCATCGATAGCGTCACATATGCCGGCGGCTCGTACGTCGTGAAGCTGGACCAACCGTACGGTCGCCTGGCCAAGAACCTCCTCGAGAAGCAGGACTATCCTGACCCGGCGCTGCGCACGTACGACGACTCGGGATGGTCCATGGGCCTGGCGTTCAACGTCGACGTGAGGGAGATCAGGAACAAGGCGATCCTCGACGCCGCAACGACTCCAGTCACCACCGCGACCGTCAAGGGG
>DATMBT010000045.1:0-3553 GCA_035559475.1 Gemmatimonadaceae bacterium | reverse complement strand
TGCGTCAGCGCGGGCTCACCGCGTTGCAACACGCGATCGTCCGCGACAACGACCTCCCGATCATCGAGCTCCTGCTCGACCATGGCGCCGACTTTGCGTCGCGCCATCCGGAGCTCCCTGTCACCTCGATGGGTCTCGTGGCGAGGCGCGGTCGCAGCGATATCCTCGAACTGGCAAGGCAGCGCGGCATACCAATTGAACTCTCTGGAGTCGAGGCCCTGCTTGCGGCCTGCGCGCTGTCTGACGTGAACGCGATACAGCACCTCTCGCGCTCGAATCCACAGATCGTGCAGCAACTCGTGGCTGATGGTGGGCGGATTCTCGCCGAATTCGCGGGCAACGACAACGCGAGCGGCGTCAGGCACCTGCTTGCCCTGGGGGTCCCGGTTGACGCGCGGTTTCACGAGGGCGACGGATACTGGGACGTGGCCCCCGAAAGCACAGCGCTCCACGCCGCGGCCTGGCGTGCCGCGCACGATACGGCGCGCCTGCTGATCGAACATGGTGCCGACGTGAACGCGAAGGACGGGAAGCGCCGGGCGCCTCTGTTGCTGGCCGTGAAGGCGTGTGTGGATTCCTACTGGACCGAGTGGCGAAGGCCCGATACGGTCGCGGCACTGCTCGCCGCGGGCGCAAACGCCGAGGGCATTCCGGACGTCACTGGCTATGACGAGGTGGACGCTCTCATCAAGGCGCATCGTGCCGGCGGGCGATGACAACCATTTAGTCCAGGACCAGGTCTAAGAGCAGGGGCCAGGTCCAAGTTCAGGTCACGCAAGCCACCAAGGAGCGGCAATGATCGTGAGAACTGCAGCGGCTCTGGTGATCGTTGTCTGCATGCTGGCGTGCGGTGAAAAGACGGCGGCGGTGAAACAGACAACGTTCGCTGTCGATAGTTCTCGCGGCTTCCCAGTCATCACGGTTCAGGGCCGCGCCGAGCGCTGGCAGGCGGCGCCGCTTTTACGATTGGCGCGATCGAGGGAGGAGCGATCGAATTCGGCTCGGTTCGTTCGGTCCTGCTGGATTCCGCCGGCGTGCTGGTTGTTGTTGACGACCGCAACAGGACGGTGAACGAATTCGACTCCACGGGCGCATTCGTCAGGCAGATTGGTCGGGACGGCGCCGGACCCGGCGAGTACCGTAATCCATATTCTGTCGCGTGGCTCGACGGCAATCTCGCGCTGCTTGATCCCGGAAACACGCGACTCGCGGTGTTCGACCGTGCCGGTAAATGGGTCACGTCCTGGCCGGTGCAGCCTCTCACTGGCGGCCAGATGGTGCGACTATACCGGACGCCGCCCGCCTTTTCGGCGTTCGCCTACCGACGCATAGAAGGCGGGTCGCAGAACTTGTATGTCCCCTACACGCCGAGCGGCCCGCAGGACACTGTCGCGCTGGCGCCTCGTCCCACGGATCTGGAACGCGGGATCATGTGCAATCGCCCTGACAAGGCCATCAGCTTCTATTCGAACCCGTACGCCGCGTCCTTCGTCCAGATTCCGTTAGGCGGCGGTCGCCAGGCCATCGCGCGGACGGATGCGTATCGCATCGCCGTTCTCGGGAAGGCCGGTGACACGACACTCGTTATAACCGGGGACGCCACGCCGAGTCCAGTGACCGATGCTGACTGGAAGGCAGGGATGGCTGATTGGGAAAAATTCCGGGTGGACTGGCCAACGGCGCAGTGCGACCGCACCTCGTTCACTCGCCCTCCGCTGAAGCCGGTCCTCAACTGGCTCTTCCTGGACGGCGAAGGGCGGCTCTGGGTGGAAGTCGAGTCGAGTGAAGGAATCCGTTACGACGTTTTCGACGATGCCGGGAGACCAGTCGCCAGCGTGGACGGCCTGCCGCGGTCAGTCGGACTCGATCCGTCGGTCACCGGCCGTCGGGCCGCGTTCGTGGTGCGCGATTCCACAACGGACGCTGCCGCGGTCCGGGTGTTCCGGCTGCAACGTTAGGCAGCGTTCAGGACAGGAACCTGAGGATCACCGCGAGCTTGGCCAGCGACGCCATCGCCAGCGGGAAGAGCGCCAGCCCGATGGAGAACGCGAAGCCATAGCGAAAGAGGGCAGGGCCGACCGGTTCCATTTCGCGCCCTAGCCACCGCCGGATCCACAGCTCGGCCATCCATCCGCCCGTGTAGCACACGTTGGCCATGACGCCGAACGCGAGCGGGATTATGACGCTGGGCACCAGCGGGATCGGCGTGGACAGCGGTGGCAGCCACAGGATGAGCTGCACTCCCGCGAGGGTGACAATCCCCGCCGACCCGACGGCCGCGTTGTAGAGAAACCTGCGGGACTCCCACCAGCCGATTACCTCGGCGGTGGATCGGCAGGAGACCTCGTTGCGGAAGAAGAATCGTGTGAGGGCGCTCATGACCGGGTGGGTTGAAACCAGAGATAAGATATCGTGTCCGCTTTGTAGTGTAAAGTACTCCGTGGACGGCCCCGGGAGCGCCACCGACCGGCACGCTCGGTAGATTGTCGCGAAGCGTTCCCCCACCCACACAGTCCCGTCCGATGTCACCTCGCTACCTCGCGTTTGCCCTGGCTGGCAGCCTCGTCACGCTCCCCATCGGCGCACAGCAGTACACGTCCCCCGACCCGGTGATCAAGGCCATCTGGAACGAGGGGATGGACCACTCGCAGCTGCCTCGCCTCGCACAGACCCTCCTCGACTCGGTCGGACCACGCCTGACCGGAACCCCGGGCATGAAGTCCGGCAACGACTGGCTGGTGAAGACGTACACGGCCTGGGGAGTCTCCGCGCGCAACGAGCGTTACGGCACGTGGCAGGAGTGGACGCGCGGCATTTCCCATGTGGACCTGCTCACGCCGCGCGTGCGGTCCCTCGAAGGCGGCATGCTCGCCTGGAGCCCGGGAACCGGCGGCAAGGACGTCACGGGTGCGGCAATCCTCCTGCCCGACCTCGCTGACAGCACAGCCTTCGTGGCATGGCTGCCCCAGGCGCGCGGGAAATTCGTGCTTACCTCCTTCGGCGAGCCAACCTGCCGGCCTAACGAGCAGTGGCAGGAACTGGGAGCACCGGGATCTTTCGCGCGCATGGACTCAGTCCGCGCTCGAGCCCGTGCCCTGTGGACGGAGCGGGTTCGCAAAACCGGCTACGCGGGCGGACTGGGGGCTGGCACACTGGGTCGTCGCCTGGGTGAAGCCGGCGCGGCCGGCGTCGTCACATCGCGCTGGGACAACGGCGGCTGGGGCACCCGGCGAGTCTTCGGCGACATGCGCCAGGTCGTTCCGGCCATGGAACTCTCCTGCGAGGACTACGGCCTGGTATTCAGGCTCGCGGAGAACAACCAGGGTCCGACGCTGCGCGTGCGCGCCGAGTCCCAGATGCGCGGCGAGCAGCCCGTGTTCAACACCATCGCGGAGTTGAAGGGCAGCGAGAAGCCGAACGAATACGTCGTGCTCTCCGCGCACTTCGATTCATGGGACGGAGGGTCCGGGGCCACGGACAACGGCACCGGAACGCTCGTTATGCTCGAGGCCATGCGCCTGCTCAAGAAGGCGTACCCGAACCCGAAGCGGAC
>DATMBT010000044.1:0-3087 GCA_035559475.1 Gemmatimonadaceae bacterium | reverse complement strand
TTCGAGCGAGGAAAAGAGTTCGCGCACCACATTCTTTCCCCGGTCGGATGGCGGAAGTTCCGACATCGCGAGTGTCGCCTCGAGCCGGACGTGCATGTCCGCGTCGGACAGCATCGCGTTCCCGACCGTGTATTCCACCGGCCACGGCGAGCCTCGATCGGGCAGGATGCCTGACGAGGGAATGTCAGAGAGCAGCTGTGAGTCGCGCGGCAGCATCATGAGTGCGGCGCGGCGAACAGAAGCCGAGGGGTGCCGCAGCGCGTTCCTGGCCGCCGTCATCGCGTCGGGGTTCGACGACAGGGCAGCAAGCCCGTGCAGCGTCCACAGCGCATGCAACACGCCGGGATTGAGCCCAAGCGAGTCCACGGTCTGGTCGTTGGCGCGGCGAATGAGCGCGGGGATCGCGTCGACCGCCTTACGCTCCACGAGAAGCCGCTGCGCGGTCTGCCGCCAGAACAGGTTGTCGTTCCCCAGGGCGTCCACCAGCTGTTGGGACGTGGCGGTATCGAGCCGGCGTCCGGGCACCGGGGGAGTACTGTCGTAGACTATTCTATAGATGCGACCGTGCAGCCGGTCGCGGTTAGGCGTTTCGTACGCCTGGCCCGGACCGGTCTGGCAGCAGCCCATCATGTTGCGCGGCGTCGGGTTGTGCTGCGCGACCAGCGTGTAGAAATCGGAAACCCACAGCGCGCCGTCGGGCCCGACTTTCACCTGCACCGGTGCCACCCACGCGTCGCGCGCCGACATGAAGCTCCAGCGATTCTTCGCGCGGAATCCGCTTCCGTTGTCGCTCAAGTCGAACTGGCCGATGACATGTGCGGTTGGCTCGGCGACGAACGCGGCGCGGTTCCAATACTCCTTGGGAAACGCTCGAGCGGTGTAGACCTCATGGGCCGCACCGGCAGTGTATCGACCAAACTGGTCCACCTGGAGGATGTCGATCTGCGGGAAGACGTCGAGGCGGTCCGCGATGTCGGGAAGCACCGGCTCGCGATCACCGATCCCGCGATAGTAACGAATGGGGATGTGAACAAAATTGCTCGGCCGGCTGTTCGCGGTGGAACCGAAGACGAAGCCGTCTTCGCTGAACGCGACGCCCCACGTGTTGTTGCTCGTGCGTGCGACGTAGTCCAGTGAGCTCAGGTCCATCGGGAACCGGAAGTACCCAGAGCCGAACTGGCCACGATCATATGTGCTCGAACCCACCGTCCCGCGGAATCCGTTGTAACCGACCGAACCCCAGACCTGGTTGTCGAAACCATAACGCAGGTTGCTGATGGCGCCGTGTGTGTCGGTGCGCGGCCAACCGGTGAACAGGATCTTCCGTTCGTCCGCCTTGTCGTCGCCGTTGGTGTCCTTGAAGAACAACATGTGCGGCGCCTGGCCGACCACGAGCCCACCGTCAGCAAAGGCCAGGCTCGTCGCGAGGTTCAATCCGGTGGCAAAAACCTTCACACGATCGGCGCGGCCGTCGTGATTCGCGTCCTCGATGATGAGGATGCGGTCATTACCGGGCACTGAATCCGGCAGGACCGTGTTGGGATAATCGTTTGTCTCGACGGCCCACATGCGACCGCGTGCGTCCCACGTGAAGTCGATGATGTTGCCGACCATCGGCTCCGTGGCGAACGGCTCGGCATGAAAGTGCGGTCGCAGCGTCATCATGCGGATCGACTCGCTCGTGGTGAGCGCGGCCTGCGCCACGGTGATTGCCGTGTCGAGGATGTTCCACGGTGCCGGCGGCCGCTTGTACGTCGGCAGCGGCACGTCGAGTTTCACCTGACGCGTTTCGGGATCATGCGCGATCTGCGTGAGCGCCCAATCGCCAACGGTCCAGCGGATGCCCTGCCCCACCATTTGCTGGAACCCCGGAGTGCCCCACGTGCGCTGGTCATGTCCCCACGCGGTGTAGAAGACGCGGCCCTTCCCGTAGGTGCGCACCCAGGTCCACGGCTCGTCGTGACCGTTTTCGCGACGCACTTCGAGGACCGTGCGGTTCGCCGGATTGTGCTTGGTGTGGATGTAGGTCTCGTCCCAACTCGTTATGGTCGGCACGCCCGCGATCGCGGGATGTGATTCGGCCACACGCACAGCAGTGAACGTCCCGGTACCATGGCTCTTGAACGCGGCGCCAACGAGGCTGATGAACTCCTCGGAGTTCTGGAATGAGGCTGATGCACAGTGAAGGACGACCAGGCCACCGCCGTCAGCGACAAAACGCATCAGCGACGCCAACTGCTCCTTACCGACGTTGAGATGGTTGTTGTACAACACGAGCGCCTGGTAGCGATCGAGTTCGGTGTCGTTGAGATCCTCGAGGTCATCGGTGTAGAACAAGTCGATGCCATTTCGCGCCAGCGCTGGAAGGATCTGCTGCGCGCGCTGCGTCGGACGATGGTGACCGTTGTCCCCAAGGAAGAGCACGCGAAGGCGTTGAGGAGCGCCTTGTTGGAGCGGCGCTACTGCCATCCGCCCTCCGCCATCCGCCGTCCGGGCGTTGAGCTCGCGGGTCGGTGCCAATGCGCCAACGGCAAACAGAGCCAGAGCGACAGCCGCACGCTCGAGCTTCACTGCCCTGTACCCACCTTTCGCGCGATCACGCATGTACATGACTCCAAAGACAAGGACGAGCAGGAGCGCGCCGGGCGCCACGTAACGGAAGGATTGTTGTCCACCCGCCGCTTCGGCGGGTTGCAGGATCGCGTTCGCCTCGGCCACGAGCGTCTCGCCCGGGATCGCGGTTGACACGATCGCGCGCAGCGCGTTGGCCGTCGCGTCGTTGTTGATATTGCCTGACGAGTGGTGCGCCTCGAGCGCCGTGCGCGTGGCCGTGAGGGCGTCTTCAACCTCACGCTGGCGGAAGCCCAGCGACGCCAGGTCGGTCGTGCCCTGCGCGCGCAGGATGTGCGCGGGGAACTGCTGGTCCACGCGCTCCAGCACGCCTAACGTCGAAGCCGGCAATGACTCGGCGAGGTACCGGTCGGCCAGGCGGCCCATCAACGGTACGCCAACGGCGCCCGCCATGCCCAGCCCGATGCCCGCGGTGAGGACGATGCCCAGCGATCCCGTCTTCGGCACACGCTCACT
>DATMBT010000043.1:0-11582 GCA_035559475.1 Gemmatimonadaceae bacterium | reverse complement strand
AAGCGGCTCATCCACCCTGACACCACCAGCCCGGCCGCCGAGCCTAACGTCGCGAGCAGCAGGCTCTCGGTGAGCAACTGTCGAATCAGGCGTCCGCGGCCGGCGCCGATCGCCAGGCGCACGCTCATCTCGCGCGTCCGCGCCACGGCGCGGGCCATGAGGATATTGGCGACATTGGCGCAGATGATGAGCAGCAGGAGTCCCACACCCGCCATCAGGATCAGCAATGGCGCGCGATAGGTATTCCGCACTCGTGAAAGGCCGCGGGCGCCTGACGAGACGCGGACCTCGACCGTCCGGGCCTGGTCCACCAGCGCCGAAGTGGTGGCCTGCGTGGCCAGGGTGCCGCGAACGGCGTCGGTGAACCCTGACCGCGCCTGCTCGAGGCTCACGCCGGGCAGGCGTCGTCCAATGAAGAGGAGCCAATAGGCCTGGGTGTCGTCGAGAATCGGCTGGTTGGGCAGCAGCACGGCCTGCATGCCGAGCGGAATCCAGACGTCCAGGGATTGGCCGACGATTTCACCCATGAACGACGGCGGGGTAACACCAACGATCGTGTACCGGGCCTCATTGATGAGCACCTCCCGCCCGACGATCGATGAATCACCGGCAAAGCGTCGCTGCCAGTAGCCGTGACTGATCACGACCACTGGAGCGCCGCCGACAACGTCGTCCTCGGCGGCGTTGAAGGTCCGCCCGAGGAACGGGCGCACACCCAGCACCTCGAAGTAGTTCCCCGACACCATGCGACCGCGCGGTCGCTCCGCCTCGCCGCGCGCGCCGTCTGCACGAAGCTCGAGCCGGTCCACGCGACCAGTCGCGGCAAGGCCGCTGACCCAGCCACGAGCCTGGTCGACCAGCGCCCGGTACGTGGTGTAGCTGTTGAGATCCGCGCGCGGGTTGCTGTCGAAACCCATGCCACCGACCCGCGCCGGGTCGCCGACGACCACCAACTCGTCAGGCGCGCTCACGTCCAGCTTCTGCAGGAGGACGGCGTTGACGAGGCTGAAGATCGCCGTGTTGGCGCCGATGCCCAGGGCCAGGGTCAGGATGACTACCAGCGACACCGCGGGCGCGCGGCGGATCATGCGCGCGGCGTACGCGAGGTCCTGCCGGATGTCATGGACAATGCTGAGCCGATTCATGGAACGAAGCCTCTCCTCATCGTAGGTAACGCATGTGTCGCGCACTTCACCGACGTCGCCGAACCGACGTCGGGCCTCCTCGATCGCTGCCTCATGAGTCAGCCCGGATTCCATGAGCTGTCGGGCGCGCATCTCGAGGTGGAACGCCAGTTCGTCTTCGACCTCACGTGGCACGGCGCGACGGCCGAACCGTGTGCGAATAACAGGACGCATGATCGAATCCTCAGGCTGGATTCGGTGAGACGGCGGTGAGCGCCTTCGTGACCGCCTGGACGTAACGTTCCCATCCGCTGACTTCAGCGCGCAGGTAACTCCGTCCGGCGCGACTGAGCTGGTAGTATCGCGCCTTCCGATTGTTGTCGGAGTAGCCCCATTCCGCTGCGAGCAGGCCACGTCGTTCGAGCCGGTGGAGCGCCGTGTACAACGGACCCTCCTCCACCAGCAACTGGTCGTCCGTGACGACCCTGATCCACTCGGCTACCGCATAGCCGTGCCTCGGGCCCCAGGATACTGCCTTGAGAATGAGCACGTCGAGCGTGCCGCGAACCAGGCCACTTTCCGGACTGAGCATGTGTTCTCTCCTCCCTTTCGTTTAGAGGGGAGAAGGCCCGAAAAGGGTTGCGTTTGGACTGAGAGGAGACAGGAGGCAGGAGGCGGGAGGCAGGGATGGACTGAGGCCCGGGGGCTGGCGCCCTCGGGCCTCAAAATAGAAACGCTTCGTTCCTTCCCTGCCTCCTGCCTCCTGCCTCCTGTCTCCTCTCAGTCGTTATGGCTCCGCTCGTACTTGAGCTGCTCCTGGGTCCGCTCCGTGCCCTCCGCCTTATCGCGTTTCCGGGCCGCCTTGAGGGCCTGGGCTTTGGTGGATTCGGACTTTACGACCGGGAGGGAGAGCAATCGCTCGAGGTCGGTACTCTTGCAGGAGGGGCATTCCGGGACGTCCGACTTTCGCACGAGCGCCTCGAACTTGTTCCCACATCCTTTGCATTCGTACTCGTAGATCGGCATCGACGTCCCCTGGTCCTGTCGGGAATGCTGGCGGTCCCTTACCGGTCTCCGTAATATCGACGCGCTCGACGTCCCCACGGTAGCCGCCTCCCGGAGGATCCCATGAAGCGCCCCGCCCTTGTCGCCCTCCTGACCGTCCTTGCAGCGCCGGTTGCGGCTGCACAGTCGTCCGACCGGATCACGCTCGCGGACTACCTCGAATGGGAGGGAGTGGGAGCGCCGAGCCTGTCGCCCGACGGCAGCCAGATCATCTACTCGCGCAACTGGATCGACAAGGTCAACGACCGGCGCGAATCCTCGATCTACATCATGAACGCTGACGGCAGTCGGCCGCGGCGCCTCTTGAACGGAAGCTCGCCCATCTGGTCGCCCGATGGCACGCGGATCGCCTACACCGCCACGGGAGAGCCGAGCGGGAGCCAGATCTTCGTCCGGTACATGGACGCCGAAGGCGCGGTCACGCAGGCTACGCGCCTGACGAGTGCACCGGGAAACATCCGCTGGTCGCCTGACGGCAAGTCGATCGCGTTCACGATGCAAGTGCCTGACAGCGGCGCCCGATTCCGCGCCGAGAGCCAGGTGACTGCACTCCGGCCGCGGGGCGCCACCTGGACCCAGACGCCGCGGGTCGTCGAAAAGCTCGATTACCGGCAAGATGGCCAGGGCTTCACGGCGGACGCCGTGCAGCATCTCTTCGTCGTCCCGGCCGACGGCGGGACGCCACGCCAGATCACGAAAGGCGAATGGAGTGCCGCCGCTGCCGAGTGGACACCCGACGGAAAGTGGCTGGTCTACGGCGCCGGGCCGCGCGTGCCGGACGCCGAGTACGAATGGCGTGAATCCGATATCTACGCCGTCGAGGTGGCAACCGGCACGATCAAGCGCCTGACGACTCGTTCCGGACCCGATGGGAACCCGTCTATTTCGCCTAACGGTCGGCTCATTGCGTACACGGGGTACGACAAGACCGATGACACGTGGACCGATTCGAAGCTATACCTCATGAACAGCGACGGCTCAGGTTCGAAGCTGCTGCTCGACATGGACCGCTCGCCGCAGGGGCTGACATGGGCCGCGGACAACAGCGGGATTTATTTCACCGTGCAAAGTGAAGGGTCGCAGAACCTCCACTTCATCTCGGTTTCAGGCCAGGCGAAAAAGATCACGGATGGAAAGCACATCCTCTCTGTGGCCGAAATTCACGCCAACGGAACGGCGGTCGGCACCCTAACGTCACCGCAGGATCCAGCGGATATCGTCGTGTTCGACACGAAGAAGCCGACCGAGATCCATGCGCTGACCGACGTCAATGGTGACATCCTCTATGGCAAGAAGCTCGGCGCCGTCGAGGAGATCTGGTACACGTCGGTCGACAACATGAAGATCCAGGGTTGGATCGTGAAGCCGCCAGATTTCGACCCGGCGAAGAAGTACCCGCTCATGCTCACGATCCACGGTGGCCCGCACAGCATGTACAACGTCGGGTTCAACTTCAGCTACCAGGAACACGCAGCGAACGGGTTCGTCACGCTGTATACGAATCCACGAGGAAGCACCGGCTACGGCAGCAAGTTCGGCAACGCGATCAAGAACGCCTACCCTGGCAAGGATTTCGATGACCTGATGAAGGGCGTCGATGAGGTGATCGCAAAGGGCTACATCGACACGGAAAACATGTTCGTCTACGGGTGCAGCGGAGGCGGCGTGCTCACGGCGTGGATCGTCGGGCACACGACTCGCTTCGCGGCGGCGTCATCGAACTGCCCGGTGATCAACTGGATCAGCTTCGTAGGCACGACGGACAGTCCGGGGTGGTATCAGAACTTCGACAAGATGCCGTGGGAAGATCCGAGCGAACACCTTCGGCGGTCACCGCTCATGTACGCTGGCAATGTCAAGACGCCCACGATGTTGATGACGGGCGTCAATGACTTGCGGACGCCGATCAGCCAGACCGAGGAATTCTACGAGGCGCTGAAGGTCCAGAAGGTCCCGACGGCGATGATCCGGTTCAACGACGAGTTTCACGGCACGACGTCGAAACCGTCGAACTTCCTGCGCACGCAGGTCTACCTGCGCGAGTGGTTCGCCAAGCACTCTCGCGGCAAAAGTGTCAAGGCCGTAAGTCCGGAATAATTGAACAAGGCCCCGTAAAACATTTCAACACGGGGGTCACGGGGGCCACCCGTTAGGTCGCTTCCGTGAACACCGTTGTTAAAAGGGTCAGACTCGATTTTCAAACAGCTATCAATCTCTCGTAGCTGTTGACGACAAATCGAGTCTGACCCTTTTTACCCGAGCTACACCGCCCGGACGAAGTGGCCGCGAGTGAACTCCTGACCGACGATCCGTCGCGGCGCCTGCGTGCGTTGCCCGTCCAGTGCTTCTCGATAGGCAGACACCAGCTCGGCGACCTTGTCACCCGGCACGTTGAAAATGGCGCGGTAGGACCGGATTCCCATTTCCACGAGTTTCGGAATGAACTCCGAGCCCTCGATGGGCCGGCTGTGCAGCAAGCGATTCCGGCAGTCCGAGTCGGTGGCGACCGGGAACGTGTAGCCTGCGGGATCGGTCAACGAAACGACCGGATGTTTCTTCACGCAGAGGTCACGGCACGTCGTCGGTTCCCGGTCAAAAGCCGCCGAGAGCACGCAGTGCTCGATCGTCATGCCTTCGGGACGACCGTAGACGACCACCTCGAAGCCCTCGCCAGACCAGGGAGCGACCAGCTGACGGAGCTCGTCAACGGTCAACTCGACCGATGCGGTAATGCCCCGAATCCCACGCGCGAACAACTCGGCGGCCGTGTGCTGGTTGAAGCAGTTCACCGCGTAGTCGGCGACCACGTCCCTGCCTGACGAGGCAAGCTCGCAAGCGAGGCCCACATGCCCCGAAAGCAACGGAAGGTCGATCGCCAGCCACTTGTCGAGTAATGGACGATCTTCGGGCCTGACGATGGTTGGGGTGCGCAGCCTCAAGGTCACTCCACGCGCGGCCAGCTCATCACCCAGCGCGCGAATCCGGTTCACCGGTGGCACCGGGTGCCTCAGGAACGGATCGAAGACCACCTCATTGGCTCCTCCCTCCGCCGCCTGACGAGCGTCCTCGACCTGATAGACTTCCGCGACCAGTCGTGGCACGCCAATCTCGGCCGGCAGATGCGCAACCGTCGCGACGTCGGCCACCATCGCCTGCACGCGCTCAGTGCGTTCGCGCATGCGCTCCGACTCGGCCCAGTCGCGCCTGGTCAGGAGTTCATCAACTGCCTGCTGTCGCAGCCGATTGAGCTCAGAAACGGGTGCGAACAGGTCGGCAGCCACCGCCCGGCGATCCACCGAGCCTAACGTGAACGGCGTGTTGCCAAGCCGGCCGAGCTGGTCGCGAAGTCGCTCGTCGTCGAGCCCGTGCGAACGGGCGGGTGTAAGTGGCGTGGTTCCCTGCACCGAGACTTCCAGCCCCTCTGACTCGAAGACGGCCGTCAGGGGCTGACCGGGGTTCCCCCGCAACGTGACGTCAACCCGCACGCGCTTCGCTTCGGGCACGCTCACGCGAGCAAGCGTGGCGCGCGCCCGGTCCAGCAGCGTGGCTTGCGAGCTGCGAACAACCCGCCAACCGACCGGCACACGCGTGCGCGCCCGGATCGACTGACGCGTCAACCCGTGCCGCGCTGCGATGGTCCGAACACCTTCAACGGCGAAGCCGATGCTCGGCGCGGGGGAGCCCGGCGGCGGTTCGAAGCCAAGGCCATCACCAGGCTTCACCGGCTCACTCACTTCGATGACGAGCTCCCCGCGCTCCCATCCAACGACGGCACCAAGTTCGGTGCCCCGATTGTCGGGCTGCGCGCGGGTCACGTAGTTGCGGCCCCCACGTCCCATGTACATGCCTGACGTGAAACCGCGACTGTAAATCTGGACGAGCGGCTGGACCTCCTCCTCGGTGGCGTGTGCCCTCGAACCATCGGCGACCTTGTCGAGAAACCCTCGATAGGCATCGACGGCCACCGCCACGTATTCGGGCTTCTTCTTCCGACCTTCGATCTTCACGGTCCCGATCCCGATGTCGGCCAGATCGGGGAGGACATCGTGGGCGGCAAGGTCGCGGGCCGAAATCAGGAAGCCGCGGTCGAGGGTATCGCCGGTCGCGTTGTCGGTCAGCAGGTAGTCCTTGCGGCAGGACTGAGCGCACGAGCCACGGTTGGCGGACCGTTCCGAGATCATGCCTGACATGAGGCACTGGCCCGAATACGAGATGCATAACGCGCCGTGCACGAACGTCTCGAGGCCAAGCTCGGGCACGGCGGCCTTCACGGCCCGAAGGTCGTCGAGCGTATTCTCGCGCGCCATGACGACGCGATCGATGCCAAGGTCGCGCGCGAGTTTCGCCCCGCTCGTGTCGTGCACCGTCATCTGCGTGGAACCGTGGATTTCGAAGCCGGGATACACGCGCTGGATGAGGCGGATGAGTCCCAGGTCCTGCACGATCACCGCGCTGACGCCACGATCAATCGCGTCGCCTAACAACAGCAGGGCGTCCTCGAGCTCCGACGGCTTGAGGAGGACGTTCAGCGTGAGGTAGATCCGCACGCCGCGCGCCCGGGCCATGGCACACGCCTGGTCGAGTTCGTCGAAGCTGAGCTGTGCCCCCTCGTCGCGCGCGTTGAAGCGTTCGACGCCGAGGTAGACGGCATTGGCACCGTTCGCGATGGCTGCGCGGACGGCGTCTAACGAACCAGCGGGGGCAAGCAGCTCTATCAAGGGGACTGGGGACGAGGTACTGGGGACGGGGCGCAACGCAACTCCCCGGCGTCCTGAAAACTACTCGGCTGGGTTACGAGGGCGAACAAACCGGAGCAGCCACGCGGCCGCGACGAACCCCAGACCCGTCCACCGTAGTTCGACACGCTCGAGGCGCATGCCGGCGCCGAACACCACCAGTCCGATCAGTGCCAGGGCAACCTTGGCACGTGTTAACGTGGTCATCGCGCCGGAGGCGGCTGCGGCGGGAGCACGAACGCACCGACGTGCGGCCCGTCGTTATGCAGGGCCGTCCGGAGCGCCATCGCGAGGACCTCAGCCGTCTCCTCAGGGTGGATGATCGCGTCAACGAAGCCACGAGCCGCCGCGAACCGCGCGTCGAGCTGGTGCTCGTAGTCCTCGCGCATTTCCTCAATGGCCTCGCGCACGTCGGGCGACAGTTCCTTCTTTTCGCGCGCGACCTTGTCGAGGGCCGGGCCATGGACCGCCTGGACCGCCGACTCTCCTTCCATGACACCCATGCGGCCTGAGGGCCACGTGAAGATGAAATCCGGGTCGAAGCCCTGCCCCGCCATGGCGTAGTAACCGGCGCCTGACGCGTGGTTCACCGTCAACACGATCTTCGGCACCCGCGCGGTCGCCATCGCCTCCACCCATCGCGCGCCCGACCTGATGATCCCTTCCTGCTCGGCCTCAGGACCAACCATGAATCCCGAGACGTCCTGCACGAACAGCAGCGGAATTCCTTCGCGATCACACCGGTCGATGAAAAACGCGACTTTCTCAGCGCTTTCGGCGTATACGATGCCGCCAAACCTCGGCTTCTCGCCGGCGCGACCCTTGACCAGACCGCGCTGGTTGGCGATCACGCCGACCGCCATCCCTCCAATCGACGCGTCGGCACAGATCATCTCGCGCGCGAGATGCTCCTGGAACTCCTCCAGCCGCCCGTCATCGACGATTGCCTTGAGCACCGTGTGCATGTCGTACGACATGCGGTGGTCGGTGGGGAGGATGTCGTAAAGATCGTGACTGGTGACTCGTGACTCGTGACTCGGCGGCGCGCTTTGAGCTCTGAGCTCTGACCTCTGACCTAGCTGTTCGACAAGGTCTCGTAGCTTGTTCAGGCAAGCGGCATCATCGTCAACAGCATAGTGAGCCACCGCGCTCACTTCCGTGTGCATGACCGCGCCACCTAACGACTCGGAATCCACGGCCTGCCCGGTCGCGCCCTTGACCAGGTTCGGGCCGCCGAGCCCCATGAAGGACGTGCCCTTCACCATCACGATCACGTCGGAGAGCGCGGGAAGGTACGCACCGCCGGCGACGCACTGGCCCATGACCGCCGCCAACTGTGGCACCCGGAGGTACCGGCGCATGATCGAGTTGTAGTAGAAGATCCGCGCCGCGCCGTATTGGCCGGGAAACACGCCGCCCTGGTAAGGCAGGTTCACGCCAGCCGAATCAACCAGGTAGATGATCGGCACGCGGCATCGCATGGCGACCTCCTGGGCGCGAAGGATCTTCTTGATGGTCTCAGGCCACCAGGATCCTGCCTTGACGGTGGCATCGTTCGCGACGACGACCACGTCGCGACCGTGGACGATTCCCACACCGGTCACGACTCCCGCCGACGGTGCTTCCCCTTCGTACTGGTCGTACGCGACCAGCAGCCCGATCTCGAGGAAACGCGTTCCTTCGTCCAGCAGCTTTGCGACGCGTTCACGCGCGGTCAGCTTGCCCTGCTTGTGCTGCTTTGCGGCGCGCTCTGGTCCACCGCCCTGCCTGACGCGGTCCTCGAGCTCGCGAACCTGGGCGCTGAGCTCCCTCAGCCGCGACGTCACGCCCGCTGTTGCTGGCGGCTTTCGAACCACTGGCGGATGTAGTCGATCAACGCGGTCGTCGGCGTGCCCGGGCCAAACAGTTCACCGATGCCCTTTTCGCGCAGCACGTCCATGTCCTCTTTCGGGATGATGCCGCCACCCGTGATCAGCACGTCGTCGCGGCCGGCTTCGAGGAGCAGGTCGCGCACCCGCGGAAAGAGCGTCATGTGCGCACCACTCAGGATCGAGAGGCCGATGACATCCACGTCTTCCTGGACCGCTGCAGTGGCGATCATCTCCGGTGTCTGGTGAAGGCCGGTGTAGATGACCTCCATGCCGGCGTCGCGCAGCGCGGCGGCGACGACCTTCGCGCCGCGATCATGACCATCGAGGCCGGGCTTGGCGATGAGGACGCGGATTGGACGGGACATTCTTCCGGATGGCGGATTGCGGACGGCGGACGGCAGAAACTACTCGCGTTCCGATAGCCAGGATCAGGCCGGCCCCGGGCGCGACCTAATTCTAGTTATGGCAGCGGGTTAGCTCAACGCCCCTCAAGCTGCTTCCAACGGGCAGAATCTGTCCCCGGCGACAACCGGGGACCCATACGTGCCTCACAATTGAGGGCCGTTTTCCACCCCTGATGATTAACCTTCTGCACGCCGCGTGCCGCCTAACGCTTGGAGTCCCTGTCCCGCCATGTACCTGAACCTGAGACCTGCCCGCTGGCTCACTCACATTGCCTGGGCAGTGAGTCTTGTTGCTTGCGGCTCACCGAGCGGCATGGCTACTCGAGGGACCATCGGTTCGCCGGCGTCCAGATCGAATCGCAGATGGAAGGAGTGCGTGACACTCCGGCAAATCGCGCGGCCTTTGCCAAGGCCCTGGTGACTGCCCTCGAGTCGTTCCTTGGCCTGAGAAACGATAGGCGGCCCAGCACAAAAAGGCGATCGTCGTGGTGAGGCTTACCCGAGCCCGAATTCCGCGACCACCGGGCCATGGTCGCTGGTCCCGAACTCACGCATAACGACGCATGATTGCACACGGTTGGCCACCATCGGGCTGGCCAGAACCATGTCGAGTCGCCATCCGATGTTGCGAGCCTTCAGGTTCCGCCAGGGTGCCCACCAGGTGAAGAGGTCGGCGTTGTCCGGTTCGAGCGTGCGATGGACGTCCACGAGGCCGCGAGTGATCAACTGCTGGAGCAAGGCGCGTTCATCGGGCCGCTGGCCGATGACGTTAGGCTTCCGCTCCTTGGGGTGCACATCCATATCCGTCAGCGCGACGTTCATGTCGCCACAGAGGACGAGCGGCTCGCCCGCGGCTTCGTAGCCCGCCGCGAACTCGTCCAGCGCCGCCAGGAACTGCATCTTGGCCGCGAAGTCCTTGCCGCCATTCGGGACATAGATCGAGGCTACGGTGAATTGCGGCAGCCGGGCCGTCACGATGCGGTTCTCGTAGTCGAACCCCGGATGTTGAAAGTCCGGTCGCTCCGTCGCGGCTTCCTTTCGCACGTGCAAAGCGACGCCCGAGTATCCCTTGCCGCCATGCCAATAACACCAGTAGCCCTCGATCTCGCACAGCCACATGGGGAGCTGGTCGATCGTCGCCTTGATCTCCTGCAGGCACAGGACATCGGGCTGCTCGCGGGCGATGAACTCCTGGAGCTGCGTTTCCCGCGCGCGAACTCCGTTGACGTTCCAGGTGACGATCTTCATCGGCGATGAAAATGCAGTCAGGCGTTCGCTACGGTGCGCCGACGCAGGAGGAACAGGACACCGGCATAAGTTGCGATACCCACGATGACATACACGAGGGCTGCGTGCGTTCGATGGGGCCCGAATGCCCAGTCGAACGAGGCGCCTCCCAGCCAGTACTCCCACGCGGGTTCGATAACGGCGCCGAGGAGAATCGCGGCACCGATGACCAGTGAGCTGGTCCTGACCGAGCTTGCGGCATGGCGTCTCGAGACGTACCACGCTACCAGCGCAAACACTGGAATTGCGATCGCCCAATGCCAGGACCAACCGAGGCTCAGGTGATGGGTTACGGGACGCGAAATGTGCCAGTCCAGGTGAATGGCCGTTGCCAGGGCGAGGATGACGAGGCCGGTGCTCAATCGCATGGTGTCCGTTGCCTGTGCCTAACGCCTACCGTTGCGGGACGCTGCCGTCCCGTTGCCGCGAGCTGCGGCTGGTTCCTCCGGCACCCGGTACATCTGCCACTCAACGCGACGCTCCACGATCGAGCTCTTCACCCGGCGTTCATTGCCGTTGAGGTCACCCGCACCCGTCTTCACCTCCACGAACACCACCCTTCGCAGGTTACCCTCAGCCAGGCCGTCGAAGACGACAAAGTCAACCGGGTCCCCGATGAACCGCACGTCGCGTGGATTGAATGCGAAGCCGGGCAAATATGGTGCGACTCGTTCGAAGACGCGACCGGAGACAGCGGCCTGGCTGCCCTTGATTGCATCACGACTGATGGCCTTTGAATGCGCGGCTTTCCAGCGCTCGAATCGCAGGTTGGCGCGATACTCGACCAGGCGGTAACCGAGCCAGGCGATGACGGCAACCACGAGGACTGCGATTCCGGCCGCCGCATAGGACATCGTTATCTCCCCGTGGGTACTCGACTGCCTAACGGATAGCGGGCAGGCCTGCGGCGTTCAAGGGACCGGTTGGAGATCACGCGGGTCGCAATTGCGAAACGGCCATCAGCGACTGAAGACCGCACCGTGCGGCTTGCCCTTCGCGTTCCCTCCGTGGGGCCAGGTCTTGTTGTCCATCCGGAAGCCTGGTTCCGTCGCACCCTCTTCGCGGAATCGCTCGTCGATCGAGAGCTGTCCGGTG
>DATMBT010000042.1:0-16400 GCA_035559475.1 Gemmatimonadaceae bacterium | reverse complement strand
AGTTCCTGCTTCTCGGCGCGGGCAACCACGTCCACGTGCGCGGTCATCGCTTCCTTGAGGCCTTCGCAGGCGGTGATGGAAACAAGGGCGGCGATCGCCGCGATGCGGGCTTTCTTCATGATTCGAATGGGGAGTGACGGGGGAAACGAAAAACTCACGCAACTGTGCGGTCAGGACCTGCAAGCAAAGACTGGAGTGCCCGCACGAGGCCCTCCAGGATCCCTGACCCACCGAGCCGCGTGAGCTTCAACGAGAGCGGGTGCGCGCGCCGGACATCGGCACGGAACTGCACCTCGTGAAACGCCGCCTGCAACCCCTTGAGACGGGGCATCGCGGTGTCACGAAAGGTAATACGGGCTTCCTCGCCATGCACGAGGATTCCCTCGATTCCCAGCCGTCCTCCGAGGGAACGGAGCAGGGATATGGCGAACAGGTTCTCCGCCGGCAGTGGCAGGGGCCCGAAGCGGTCCCGCAGTTCGTGACGAAGCTCCTCGATCCCCGGCACGTCAGGCGTGGACGTCAGGCGACGGTACACGTCCAGCTTCGCTTCCTGTGATGGAACGAAATCATCGGGAAGGTATGAGGGCTGGTCGAGGGAGACGTCGGCGGGAATGTCGCGCGGGGCCGCATCGCCCGCCTGGACGCGCCGGACCGTTTCATCGAGGAGCCGGAGGTACAAGTCAAAGCCGACCGCCTGGACGAACCCCGACTGCTCGGCGCCGAGGAGGTTCCCGGCGCCGCGCAGCTCGAGGTCCTTGAGGGCAACGCGATACCCTGCCCCGAGTTCCGTGTGGTGTTCGAGGACCTGCAACCGCCGCTCGCTGTCCTCGTCAACCGCGTCGGGCACCATGAGGTAGCAATACGCGCGGCGGTGTGAGCGGCCCACGCGACCGCGGAGCTGGTACAGCTGCGCCAGTCCGAAGTGATCCGCCCGGTTCACGAACATCGTGTTGGCGTTAGGCACGTCGAGGCCGGACTCCACGATCATGGTGGACACGAGCACGTCCACCTCGCCGGTGACGAAGCGGCGCATCACGTCCTCGAGGGCGCGCTCCGGCATCTGCCCATGGCCCACGTCCACGCGCGCCCGGGGCGCGAGGCGCTTCACGTGGTCGGCGACGGCCACGATGGTCTCGATGCGGTTGTGCACGAAGAACACCTGCCCGCCCCGGTCGAGCTCCCGCGCGATGCCTTCCGCGATCAACCCATCGTCCCACGGCTCCACGAAGGTGAGCACGGGCGAGCGGTCGCGCGGCGGCGTCTGCATGAGGGTCAGGTCGCGCAGGCCGGCCAGGGCCAGGTGCAGCGTCCGCGGGATCGGCGTGGCCGTCAGCGTGAGCACGTCCGTCTCGAGCCGCATTTCCTTGAGGCGCTCCTTGTGCTTCACGCCAAAGCGATGTTCCTCGTCCACCACCACCAGGCCTAACGACTTGAACTTCACGTCCTTGCTGAGCAGCCGGTGCGTGCCGATGATCACGTCCACCGTGCCGTCGGCGATGCCGGCGACAACCTTGCCCTGCTCGGACGCCGTGAGGAAGCGGCTCAAGGTGGCAATGCGCACGGGAAAGTCGGCCAGACGATCACCGAACGTGCGCGCGTGCTGCTCCGCCAGGATCGTCGTCGGCACAAGCACCGCCACCTGGCGACCGGACTGGATGGCCTTGAACGCGGCGCGAATCGCGATCTCGGTCTTCCCATAACCCACGTCACCGACGAGCAGGCGATCCATTGGCTGCGGGCGCTCGAGGTCACCCTTCACGTCGCCGGTGGCCTTGCGCTGGTCAGGCGTGTCCTCGAACAGGAACGAGGACTCGAGCTGCTTCTGCCACGGAGTGTCAGGCACGTGCGGCGGTCGCGCGGCCAGGCTCCGCCGCGCATACAACTGCAGCAACTCTTCCGTCATCTGGTGAATGGCGGACAGTGTCTTGTCGCGTTGCTGTTTCCACCGGCGGCCACCGAGCTTGTGGAGTCGCGGCGGTGGTGCGTCGTCCCCCTCCCTGGTGGAGGCGCGGTATCGCTCGATCTGGTCGAGCCGATACAAGGGGACGTTCAGCCGGTCACCACCTTCGTATTCGATGACCGCGACTTCAACCATGCTCTCGCGGACGAAGATCTTCTCGATGCCGCGGTAGATGCCCACGCCGTGCTCGAGGTGCACGACATAGTCGCCGTTCTTGAGGGCAGTGACGGTTTCGAGTGCAACGCCGGATCCGTATCGACGTGTGCGGCGAAGTCTCCTGTCCCGCCGGAAGATCTCGTGATCGGTGAGAACCCTCAAACCACGTGACTCGTGACTCGTGACTCGTGACTCGGCGTCAAAACCGGGTGAAGCGTGAATCGTGAAGCGTGAATCTTCCCCACCCTGCCCTTCCTCCGCACGCGGCTTGAGTCCTGGCGGCAGAATGAAACCGCCATTGAGGACGCCGATCGTGATGGCGGCCGGACTCGGCGACCATTCGCCCTCGTTGAGCAGTTCCTCCAGTCGCTCGGCCTGGCCAGTGTTGTCGCAGAGGATGATGGTCGGTGTGCCTTCACGTACGACACGACGCAGCAGCTTCACGTCGCGGCCGATCGACTCCGGCTCGCGGATCGGAAAAACCAGGACGTCGCGTTCCGCCTGCGGGTCCGCGACGCAGACGCGAGTGAACCGTCGCAGCATGGCGAGCACCGCGGCTGGTGGATCGAAGAGCAACTCGCGTTCAGGCGCATCCTCACCACGACGCCGGGCTACCTCGACATGGTGCTCCGCTTCCGCCCAGGTGCGCGTCACCTCAGGCTCGACGTGGCTCTCGTCAGGCAGGATGAGCAGTGTGTCCGGCGGCCAGAGCTCGGCGAGTGAACGGCGCTCCACGCCTTCCTCGGAGGACGCGGCCGCCTCGGCGGGGAGGATGAGCGCCAGCTCCGCCTCGCGCACGGAACGCTGGCTCAGGAGGTCGAAGTGGCGGAGATCGGTGATCTCGTCTCCCCAGAACTCCAGGCGCACCGGGTCGGTCATGCCGAATCCGTACACGTCAACGATTCCGCCGCGCACGGAAAACTGCGGAACGTCGTCCACCATCGGCACGCGGGTGAACCCGATCTTCTCGAGGTGCGTCGCGAGATCTTCGGGCCGACGCACATCGCCCTTCCGCAGTTCAAGCCGCGCCGCCACCAGCGCCTTCGGCACGTGTGACCGCTCCATGACCGCGCGCGAGGTGGTGAGCAGGATGTGCACGTCGCTCCGCATGAGCCGTTCGAGCGTCTCGACGCGTTCGCCGGCGATCTCGGTGTGTGGCTCTACTTCGCCGAATCCCTCGCGGGGCGGATAAAGCGCGACACCCGAAGGACCCACCAGCACATTGAGGTCCGCCAGCCAGCGCTCGGCGTCGCTGACGGTGTCGGTCACCACGACCAGCAGCCGGCGAGGCAGGCGCCGCGCGAGCGAAGCCACAAGCACCGCATCCGTTGACCCGGCGAGGCCCGCGACCGCACGACGCTCGCCAGGGCCCGGCAGTTCGGTAACGAGTCGGCGTAGCGCGGGGAGCGATTCGAATGCGGCGAGAATTCCTTCCAGCGCCATCAGGCCGCCCGTCTCAACCCTCGTGGCTCCGCGCGCCTGACAACCAGCATCTCCGCGATGAGACAGCCGAGCGCCAGCAGCAGCAGGATGGCCTGCAACGGCCGCTGCGCCGAGGCGTCAAACGCCCGGCGTGGAACCTCCGCCGCATCCCCCGTGACGAGGACGTCGCGGCCACGAATCCGCGCCTTGAGCTCTGGCGCGCCCAGGCGATCAAGCCGTGACTCTTCCCGTTCGGGGTTCACGACCAGCGCGCCGACCCGTTCCTCTCCACGGAGCAGGAAAAACACGCCGGCGCGTGTTGGCGCCGTGGCCTTCGCGCCAACGGCGAAGACCTGCGAATCGCCCTCAAACCCCGTGACACCGGCGGGAAGGCGCATCGGGGCGCCGGGATTTGCGTGCATCAACCCGGATCCTTCTCTCGTCAGGCGCTGTGAGAGCAGATTCGACAGCCATGGGAGGAAGGCGGCCCTGACCGGGAGTGCAGTGGCTTCGGCGGACATGGGTGACGCAACAAGCACGTAGTCAGCCCCCGCGACGATCCACGGCACGCCGGAAGCTGTGGCAAGCGTATCTGATGCCGTTGTCCCGGTGGCTGGCCGCAACGGATACCGGATGCGGACGGATGTCCCATCGAGATCGGCGCCGCGTGCTATGGTCTCGTCGCGGCGTACCTCTTCGAGCCGCCACGGAATCCCGAGCCGTTCCAGGTTCCGGTTGGCCGCGCCAAGTCGCACCGGGTCCGACGGGGCGAGGAGCAGCGCCGGGAGCTTCTGCGCCTCGTCGACCGGAGCGATCTCGATGGCCGAACCACGCGTCACCAGTTCGCTCTGGACCAGCGCATCCACCGCCTCGCGCACGAAAACACCAACACCGGGGTTCGTGCTCACCGCGGGCGCATCACCAACCCAGACCGCGAAGTGCCGCTCGTCATCGCCGCGCAACTCGTCAGGTGCAAGATCCACGGTACCGGCTACCCATCCGCGCTCGGTCGGCTCGAGGCGCACCACCTGCTCGTCGCTGCCGCGCAGCAGCCCGCGCGCCACCGTCCGGACGCCTAACGTGACGCGGAAGGTGACCGAGTCGGCGCCGGAGGCGCCAACCATGACCGTTCCCTTCGGGCTCCAGCGCGGCGGGCGCGGATCTGCCATCGTCACCGCGCGATTGTACGGCGCACCGTTGGCCGGCGCGTATGCCACGACCCGCACGTCGCCAACCGTCAGGTCCCCGGGCCACTGTGACGCCTGTCCATCGGTGAGCACCACAACCGTGCGCGCCGAGAGGTCCGCGGCCTGGACAAGGCCAACGGCCTGCGTGATCGCCGCCATCAGGTCAGCGCGACCACCGAGCGGTTCAACGCGATCAATGGCGTCGAGCACCAGGGTGCGCGCACCGCCGGTCACGGCGCCGTCGGCCGTCACCAGCCAGGATTGGTCATTCGTGGCCGATCCCTCAACCACCGAACGGGCAGCTGCCTTGAGTCGCGCGACCAGTGGGTTGCCGTCGACGATGGCGCCCGTGCTCATGGAATTGTCGACAACCACCGCGAGCGCCGTGGGCACGTGCCCAGAGCCGAGCAGCGCACCAATCGGCCGCGCCGCCGCCAGCGCGAGGAAGAGCAGCGTGAGCGCGCGCAACGCCATGAGCAGGAGGTTCCGCAACTTCAGCCTGCGGTCGTTTTCCTTCTCGGCGCGGAGCAGGTAACGGGCGGCGGGGAACTCGCGACGCATGTCGATCCGGCGGCGCAGGAGGTGCAGGAACAGCGGCACCGCCACCGCCGCCGTCAGTACCAGCCAGATTGGTGAGAGGAAGCTCACGGCAGCCGCTGCCGCGTCGCGAAGGCCTTTCGCAGTGGAACGCCAAATGGCGAGTCAGTCCGGATGACCTCGTACCCTGCGCCGAGCGCGGCAAGGCGGAGTCGCCACTCCTCGATCGCATGAATGACCGTGGCGGCGTATGCCTGCCGAACGTCCGAAACGGATGCCGTGACTTCGAGCTTTCCTTCAGGATCGAAGAAAATCGCCTCCCCCCGCGCGTCGAGCTCCATCTCGGAGGGATCCATTATGTGCAGGACCGTGACCTGGTGTCCCGCCGCGCGTGCGACGCGCAACGCCTGCTCCATCTGGTCCTGGTCCACGAGCAGGTCCGAGATCACGATGACGATCCCCGGGCGGCGGATGAGCTTCGCCGCCTGCTGGATGCCTTCGGCCATGCGGGAATCCGAGCCGGCGCCCGGGTCCTCGAGGGCGCGTACAATCCGCCTCCACTGCATCGTCCTGGCCCGCGCCGGCAACACGCTGCGCAACCGATCGTCATACCGAACGAGGCCAACGGCGTCGCGCTGTCTTATAAGAAGGAGGGCGATGGCCGCCACGACCTGTTCGGCGTACCGAAGCTTGGTAAGTCGTTCGGGCGAGCCACTCCAGTCCATGGACCGGCTCACGTCGAGCACGATGGCTGCGCGGGTGTTGGTTTCTTCCTCGAACTGCTTCACCATCCACCGGTCGGAGCGGGCGACTACGCGCCAGTCGATAAAGCGCAAATCGTCACCCGGCTGGTACTGCCGGTACTCGGCGAATTCGACCGAGAAACCTTTCTTAGGGGAACGGTGTAGCCCGCTAAGGAAACCATCGACAACCCACCGGGCGATTATCTCGATTCGCCCGAGTGAAGCCAGCGAGGCGGGATCAATGAGGTCAGCGCGGTTCGGCGGGGGTCCGGCCATGGGAGGCGGAAGGTAGACAGCGTGCTGAATAGGGTCAAATGCCTTTCGCAATGTGAGATACAGTTGTTCTGGCAGTCATGGTCGACGTCGTTAGTTTCCATACAGCCAGTCTTGCCCGGCGAACTCGCCGGGTGTTCGCGGGCTTCGTCGGAGGTCGTATGCGCAGGACCCTGATGCTCTCAGCGTCATTTGCCGTTCTCGTGCCGTCAATGGTTGCGGCGCAATCGACGGAAACGGTCCGCTGGAATGACCGGCCAACAAGCGCCTGGACGGACCAGGCCCCGAGGGTCCGCATCGCCATCGAGGGCCAGCGTTCAGCGGCATACGGCACGCCGTTGCGAGTGCGGTATGAGCTGAGCAATGACGCATACGTGACCGTCGTCCGCGTCGACGGGGAAGGACGCATGACCATCCTTTACCCGTATTCCCGGAACCAGCGCGCGACCGCGCGGTCGGGATTAGTCAATTATGTCCGGAACCCGAGGCTTCGCGCCGAGTTTGCGTTCGTCATGACGGACCGCCTGGCCGGCTATGTCTTCGCGATCGCCAGTTATGCGCCACTCGATTTCTCCGCCTTCGAGAATCGTGATTACGAGCGCATTGGCGGGTGGAGCACTTTTACCGCGGCGAATCGCGAAATCGCGACCCGGCCGGACGAGTTCATCGAACGATTCGCGAACACGGTGCTCTGGGACAAGGACACGCCGTACGACTACGACGTCGATTACTACTTCCCGCAGGGCTACCCCACGACGCTGAACACCGCGTCGCTGTGTTCCTCGCTCTACTACGGCACCTCCTCGGGGTCGCTTGGATACCCGCTCTGGTCAGAGTCGGATTGGGACCTGGCTGGATATCCGAACCATTACCGTTCCGCGTGCGGCGGCTGGTACAACAGCGCCCGCTGCTTCTCGACGCTCTCCTTCTATCTGTACGGGAACTGCGCCATCGGGTCGGTCATAGCAGCAGCTGGGCCGGCGGGCCCCATCGCGGAACTGCCGGTTGACAGCGCCGCTGCCGGACCGGTACCTAACGAGGGTGTGGTGCGAGGCGGCCTGTTCACGCCGACGCCGGCCCCCGTGATCCCAGCAGCAGATGGACCTACGGGGACCCTGCCCACGAGTCGCTTCGACCAGGTGCGAACGGCTGATGGTTCGGACCTGGACGGCGTCATGTCGATCCCTGCGCGCGCCACGCGCAAAATGAAGGAGGACAAGGCGAGCCGTGAAGCGAGTGCGTCGCCAGCGGCGACGAGCTTCGACCGCTCCGCTGCGACGACAGGCAAGACCGAGAAGACGCGCACAGCCGACGCGAGCAGCAATGCGCCGACGCGCGTCGAGCCGCCCGCGCGCGAGCCCACCAAGTCGAAGGGCGTGGCCGAACCGCGGCGGGAGACGTCGAAGACAGGCTACGGTTCGACGGGTCGGACCTCGAACACCGGATCGTCGACGGGACCGGATCGCATCACTCGCCCCACGATGGACAACAAGCCGTCGGCTGGTGGAACGGTTGCGTCGCCGAATCCGCCGTCGATTCAGGGCACGAGCACGACGGAAAAGAAGAAGCCGCCGACAAACTAGGCCAGAGGCTTGACGCCAGAGGCCAGAGCGCCCCGGAATTCACGTTCCGGGGCGCGTTCTTTGGTCGGGTGATCCTGTGAGTGCCGCTATACTTCACGCAGCATTCGTGGCTCCGTGCCGCGATTCCCGATCCCCGATTCCCAAGTCCCGCTTGAAGCTCCAGCAGATCCGCAACTTCTGTATTGTCGCGCATATCGATCATGGGAAGTCCACGCTCGCCGACCGCCTGATCGAGGTCACGGGCACGCTCGAAAAGCGTGAGATGAAGGAACAGGTCCTCGACACGCTCGACCTCGAGCGTGAGCGAGGTATCACCATCAAGCTCAACGCGGTCCGGATGCAATACGGGGCCCGTGATGGTGCCTTGTACGAGCTCAACCTCATCGACACACCCGGGCACGTCGACTTCACGTACGAGGTGTCGCGATCCCTGGCCGCGTGCGAGGGGGCGATTCTCGTGGTGGACGCGTCGCAGGGCATCCAGGCGCAGACACTGTCGAACCTGTTTCTCGCGCTCGACGCCGGACTCGAGATCGTGCCGGTGCTGAACAAGATCGACCTGCCGGGTGCAGAACCGGAACGACGGAAGCAGGAGGTGCACGACCTCATCGGGGTGGACCCGGACGACATCCTCCTCGTGAGCGCCAAGGAAGGCAAAGGCATCGACGAGCTGCTCGAGGCCATCGTCAGGCGCGTCCCTCCGCCGCGCGGGAATCCCGAGGCAGCGCTGCGCGCGCTGATCTTCGACTCGTACTACGACCGGTATCGCGGCGCCATCCCGAGCGTGCGGGTGGTCGATGGCGAGATCACGCCCGGCATGCACATCACGTTCGGCGCCAATGATGCGCAGTACGAAGTGGCGGAAGTCGGCTACCTGCAGCTCCGCCAGGTGAAGTCGACGAAGTTGACGGCGGGCGAGGTGGGCTACGTCCTGGCGAACGTTCGCTCGGTGGCGGAGACGCGCGCGGGCGACACGATCTTCGACGCCGATAACCGCGCATCCGAGGCGCTGCCCGGCTACAAGGAAGTGCACTCGATGGTGTTCGCCGGGATATACCCGACGGATACGACGCAATACGAGAACCTGCGCGACGCGCTGGCGAAGCTGCAGCTCAGTGACGCCTCGCTCAAATACGAGCCGGAGACGTCGACGGCGCTCGGCTTCGGGTTCCGCTGCGGGTTCCTGGGGCTGCTGCACATGGAGATCGTGCAGGAGCGGCTGGAGCGCGAATGGGACCTGGACCTGGTGACGACGGTGCCTAACGTGGAGTACCATGTGTACCACACCGACGGCACGATGGAGCTGATCGAGAACCCGGCCAAGATGCCGGCGGCGGTGAACCTCGACCACGTGGACGAACCGTTCGTGAAGGCCCGGATCGTGTCCCCGGCCGACTACATCGGGCCGATCATGACGTTAGGCACCGAGCGCCGTGGCGTGTACAAGGGCATGAAGTACCTCGACACGACGCGGGTGGAATTCGAGTGGGAATTCCCGCTGGCCGAGATCATCCTGGACTTCTACGACCGGCTGAAGACGATCAGCCGGGGGTACGCGGGACTCGATTACGAGCTGGCCGATTACCGCCGGAGCGAGCTGGTGCGCCTGGACATGCTGATCAACGGCGAAGTGCTCGACGCCTTCTCGGTCATCATCCACCGGGACAAGGCCTACGAGTGGGGCCGGAAGATCGCCGACAAGCTGAAGGAACTGATCCCGCGGCAGCTGTTCGAGGTGATCATCCAGGCGGCGATCGGGAACAAGGTGATCGCGCGGACAACGGTGAAGCCGCTGCGGAAGGACGTGCTGGCGAAGTGTTACGGCGGCGACATCACGCGGAAGCGGAAACTCCTGGAGAAACAGAAGGAAGGAAAGAAGCGGATGAAGCAGGTGGGGGCCGTTGAGATTCCGCAGGAAGCTTTTCTAGCCGTTTTGCAAGTCGAGTAACTCCGAGCCGCGTGCTGAACCTCCGCTCGCTATCGATAGTACTGAAAAAGTCTTCAATACTGAAAAAGCCTTCAACGCAGAGGACGCAAAGGACGCCGAGAAACCTTTGCGACCCCAGCGTCCTCCGCGTTCAAAAGCTTCTTTCTGGAGCCTCTCGGCCGTGTACAAGCTCTGAGCTCTGAGCTCTGACCTCAAACCTCGTAATTCAGACCTCCTTCCTCGGGGACGTGGTGCTCACCACTCCCCTGATTGCGCAGCTTGCGCGCGCTGGGGCGGTGGACGTTGTCACCACACCGGCGTCCGCGACGTTGCTCGCCGGGAACCCGGCCATCCGGCGAGTGGTGGTTTACGACAAGCGCGGTGCGGATCGAGGGCCGATGGGCCTGTGGCGCATCGCATCCGAAATACGCGCTGAAAGCCGTGACGCCGTCGCGTACTGCGCACAGGGTTCGCTGCGTACCGTGGCGCTGGCCATCATGGCTCGATACCGCGAACGCGTCGGATTCGAGACTTCAGACGGCCACCTGTTCTACACGCGCAAGCTTCCTTACCGTGTCAGGCAGCATCACGCCGAGCGACTGCTGAGGCTCGCGGTCGGGGATGACGCGGTGATCGAGCCGTCGGCACTCACGCCATCGTTGTTCCCGTCACAGGATGACCGTGCCGCGGTGGATGCGCTCCTGGCCAACCATGCCGCCGGGAGCGACCGACTGATCGCGCTGGCCCCCGGCAGCATCTGGGGCACCAAGCGCTGGCCCGGGTTCCCTGCCCTCGCCCGTTCCCTGTCACGACATGGACGCATCGTCGTGACCGGGGGCGAGGCCGACCGACCACTCGCCACGTCGATCGCCGCCGCGGCGCCTAACGTGATCGACGCCACGGGCCGGCTCTCGCTGCTGGCGTCGGCGGACCTCATCCGCCGGGCGGCACTCCTGGTGACGAACGATTCCCTGCCCCAGCACCTGGCGTCGGCGATGGGCACGCGCACCGTGACCGTGTTCGGGCCCACCGTTCCCGGGTTCGGCTTCGGACCACTCGCGCCAGGCTCGGTCGCGGTCGGTCTCGAGGACCTGTCCTGCCGGCCCTGCCACCCGCACGGGCCGCAGACCTGCCCGCTGGGACATCACCGGTGCATGCGTGACCTCGACGAGTCCACCGTCCTCGCCCGCGCCCTCAGCGCCATCGCCGCATGACCGTGCCTAACGAACTGCTGGGGGTCGGCCTCGGGTTTGTCGTCGGGATTGTCCTCGGGCTGCTTGGCGGCGGCGGGTCGATCCTGGCCGTGCCGATCTTCCTGTTTGTCTTCCGGGTTCCCGCCCAGCCGGCGTTCGCCATGAGCCTGGCCGTGGTCGGAATGAGCGCGTTCATCGGCTTCCTCGGACACTGGCGACAGGGCTCAGTGAACCTGCGCGTCGGGTTGCCGTTCGGCGGTGTGGCGATGGTGGCCGCCTTCGTCACCGCGCGCCTGTCGACCCACGTGCCGGACACGATTCGACTCACGCTTTTCGCGCTCTTCGCGTTCACCGCGGCCATCGTGATGCTCTTCGACTCGCTGCGACCGGTGAAGAAAGATGCGGTGCCGGGTGGACAGCCTCACTTCACACCACTGCTGGCGATGGAGGCGACCGGAGTGGGTGCGCTGACCGCCCTGATTGGCGCGGGCGGTGGGTTCGTCATCGTGCCGGCGCTGGTGTACCTCGCCGGAGTTCCAGTGAAGGAGGCCGTCGGCAGTTCGCTGCTCATCATCACACTGAACTCATTGAGCGGTTTTGCCGGTTACATCGGCCAGGTGCCCATTGACTGGTCTCTCGTAGGGGTTTTCACCAGCGTGGCGGCCCTCGGCGCCATTCTGGGCACGCGCCTGAACCGGTACGTTCCGCAGGTGCGGATCAAGCAGGGGTTTGCTTTATTGATCCTCATCCTCCTGAGCATCCAGGTTCTGAGGACCCTGGTGGCGTAGTCCAGGGCAGGACCGTGATTCCCGATTCTCGATTCCCGACTTCATGACCGCTCGCACCAAATACATCGTCGGCGTGGACCTCGGCGGCACGAACATCGTCGCCGGTGCGCTGGCCGAAGACGGCAGTGACATCATCGCGTTGCGGACGGAGGCCACGCGCGCCGACCAGGGCGCGGACGCCGTCGTGGATCGCATCGCCCGGATGATCGACACCGTCATCGCGGAAACCATCGCGCAGACCGGCGCCAGGCGAGACGACGTGATCGGCGTCGGCGTCGGCGCGCCCGGACCGCTCGACCGCGAACGCGGAATCGTCGTGACCACGCCCAACCTCGGGTGGACGAATTTCCCGCTGCGCGACGTGGTCGCGGAGCGCACGCGGTTGCCGGTGCGCATCGACAACGACGCCAACTGCGCCACGTTAGGCGAGTGGTGGCTGGGCGCGGCGCGGGGCGCCAACAACGTCATCGGGATGACGATCGGCACCGGCATCGGGGGCGGCATCATCCTGGGCGGTCGGTTGTACCACGGCTCATCCGATGTGGCGGGCGAGATCGGCCACGCGACCATCGACATCACCGGTCGCCGGTGCAAGTGCGGCAACTACGGCTGCCTCGAGGCGTATGCCTCAGGCCCGTCGATCGCGGACCGCGCTCGTGAGGCGGTGGGCAGCGACGACGAAGCGTTCCTGGTGCTCATGGTTGGTGGCGACGCAAACAAGATCACCGCGGCGACGGTGTATGAAGCCGCCAAGCTGGGCGACGACGTCGCGCTGGACGTGGTGCGTGAGACCTCGCGTTTCCTCGGCGCCGGTATCGCGAACCTGCTCAACATCTTCAACCCGGACGTGGTCGTGATCGCGGGTGGCGTGACGCAAGCCGGTGAGACGCTTTTTGGTCCGCTGCGGCGCGAAGTGCGCAAGCGCGCATTCAAGCCGGCCGTTGAAGCGTGCCAGATCGTCCCTGGGACCCTCGTCGCGGCCGGCGTGGTGGGCGCGGTGGCGGCGTACAAGCAGCAAGACTGAGCGACGGGTAAGCGGCAAGGGCAATCGGGTAGACGAGTCGCCCGAGAAGCCCGGCCCGACTGCCCGACTGCCCGCCTACCCGTCTGCCCGTATCCAAATGCGCCTCGGCGTCATCGGCAGCTTCGTCTGGGACGTGATCTACGGTCGTGATCCACGCCGCGACCCGGTCGAGGAATGGGGCGGCATCACGTATGCGCTGAGTGCGTTCGACGCCGCGTTACCGGAGTCGTGGCACCTGGTCCCGCTCGCGAAAGTTGGATCCGACCTGTGGCCGCAGGCGCGACGTTTCGTGAGTGGCCTGCGACGAGCGGCGCCGGACGCGATGCCGATCGAGGTTCCCGTCGCCAACAACCGCGTGCGGATCGAATACTCGAGCGATGAGCTCCGCTCTGAAGTGCTTCGAGGCGGCGTGCCGCCGTGGACGTGGATTGGTTTGCGCCCACTCCTGCGCGACCTGGATGCGCTCTACATCAACCTGATCAGCGGATTCGAGCTGGACCTCGAAACACTGCAGCTCATCCGCCGCCACTTTCCCGGTCCCATCTACCTCGACCTTCACTCGCTGCTGCTCGGGATCCAGCCGGATGGCACGCGCTTTCCGCAGGCGATCGCCGATCCCGCCGCGTGGTTCACCTGCGCGGACCTGGTGCAGGTCAACGAGCAGGAAATGTCGCTGATGGCGCCTGACCCGATGGCGCTCGCGGCGACCGCAATGCGCGAGGGCGTGCAGTCGCTGATCGTGACACTCGGAAAGCGCGGTGTCGTGTATGTGCTCTCGCCGGGATTCGACCGGCTCGGCGATCTTGGTCGGGAAGAGGAGCATCGAACCGGTGCGGTGCGCACGGCGCTCGTTCCCGCGGAACACGTGGATGCGCCGGGCGATCCCACCGGATGCGGTGATGTCTTCGGCGCAACCTATTTCTCGCGACTGCTGACGGGTGATACCTTTGCGGTGGCGTTACGGGCCGCGATTCGCGCGGCGTCGCGCAACGTCACTTTTCGCGGGGCCGGCGGCCTCGCTGCCTTTCTCAGGGGAGAACTGCTCCGCACGTGACGAAGGTGATTGCGGTGCCACCATCGCTGGACGACGAGACCTTCGAACAGGTCTTTGAACAGGTGGCCGCCGTCCCCGCGGATCAGAAAGTCCTCATCGACGCGCGCCACACGCGCTGGTCGTCCCCGTACGGACTTACAGCGCTTCTCGCGGTCGGTCAGTCACGCGCTGAACAAGCGGCGTTTGCCGGTCCGGAAGCGGAGGACACCGCCAGTTACTGGGCGCGCGCCGGCTTCTACCGCCATGCCGGCGAGATCTACGAAATGCACGGCAAGGTGCCGCGCGCTCGTGAGGCGGCCGCGGAGTCGAACGTCCTCCTCGAGATCACAGATGTTTCACGCAGTGATGATGTCCACACGGTGGTCGAACGTATACAGAGTCGCGCACAGGCCATATTGGTTCACGAGCTGCACCTCGACCCACAGGCCACGATGCGATTCGCGATGACCCTTTCCGAAGTCTGCCAGAACATCGTCGAGCACGCCGGGCAGGGCGGTTGGGTGGCCGTGCAGACCTACCAATACCGAAAGCGACTCGGTCGGCGCGCCGTGGTGATTGCCGTCTGCGACGCGGGGCTCGGTTTCCGTCGGTCACTCGAGAGCACACCTGGATGGAAACCGCGCGAGCGCTGGGACGACGCGGCCGCGCTGGAAGACGCGCTGGTGCGCAGCGTGAGCCGCTATCGTGATCCCGGTCGCGGTCAAGGCCTTGCCGGCGTCAGGCGCTTTGTAGGAAAATGGGACGGTAAACTTTCGATTCGCAGCGGAACAGCGCGCATTGCCGTCGTGCCTGAATGGGATGATGCAGTTCCTTTAAAGGAAGGTTTGCCTCACTTTCCCGGAGCTCAGGTCCAGATCACCATCCCCGAGCGAGTGCCACCACGGTGACACACCACATTGATGTCGGGTCCGTGCTGCGCCGGACCGTCTGCGATCTCTACTCGAACCTCGTGACGCGTCCCACGGGCGCGGCCGTGCGAAAGGAGATCGAGGTCGTGCTCTGCGGGCTCGAGGAGCCCAGCCTGACGGTGATCGATTTCTCGCAGGTGGGCCTGCTGGATTTCTCCTGCGCCGATGAAGTCGTGGGCAAGCTGCTGGACGGCGTGCGGCGGCAGGTGATCCTCACCGACGCGTACGTGCTGGTGCGCGGCGTGCGTGATGACCATCTCGAGGCGATCGAGGCGGTCATGCAGCGCTACGACATGGCGGTGATCGTCGAGAGTGAAGGCGGCGAGTGGCACGTGGTCGGCCCGCTGGAAGACTCGATGCGCCGCGTGCTGGATGCCGTCCACCGCTGCGGCCGCCTGATACCATCCGAGATCGCCAGCCAGGTGGAACAGCCGGCGTCCACGGTGAGCCAGTCGCTCGACGGCCTGCTGGAGCGGAGACTCGTTATGCGCGACGACGACGCCTACGTCTCGCTGCAGAGCGTCATGTGAGCCGGTTGTACAACCCACCGTTGCAGGTGGTGGGGTTCCTGGGCACACGGCGCGGCGACCCTGACCGGGGTCCGCAGATCAGGCTGCGCGGTGAAGAAGCCGCGCTCCGCATGCTCATCGAAGGTGAGATGGCGTGGGTGCAGGGTCCGCGACGCCAGGAGCTCGCGACGGTGCACATCGACAATGCGGTGCCCAAGGGCGGCGTGGTGGCGCGCGACATTCCCGGGCTGGCGGTGAGCGAGATCGTGACGCTCCGGAAGCCCGATCTCGATACGCCACCACGCCGGGACAACGTCTAGGAGCCGGGAATGGTGAACCGACCGACGCACCACCTCGCCACGCGAGTCGTTCACGGAGGGCACCAGCCCACCGCCGGTGAACCGGTGGTGACGCCGATGGTGCAGAGCGTGAACTTCGTCGAGGACGTCGGTTCGGGCGAGGGCCTGCGTTACCCGCGGTACGGCAACATGCCTAACGCGGAACACGTGCAGCGGCGGCTGGCGGCCCTCGAGGGCGCCGAGGCGGCGCTGGTCCTGGGCAGCGGCATGGGGGCCCTGGCGTGTGGCATGATCGCGCTGTTGCGTCCTGGCGACCACCTCATCGCGAGCGAATGGATCTACGGCGGCGCGCGACGGCTCTTCGCCGAGGAATTCCCGAGGCTCGGCATCGCGGTCTCGCTGGTGGATCCCACGGGGTCGCGCGCGTGGCGCCAGCACCTGCGGCGCGAGACGCGGGCGATGTTCCTCGAGTCGCCGTCGAACCCCGCCTGCCGCGTGATCGACCTCGCTCCACTCCGGCGGCTCGCTAGCGGCGAAGGCATCGCCCTGGTCGTGGACTCCACGTTTGCGAGCCCGGTGAACTTCAGACCCCTGGAACACGGCGCCGACGTCGTGATTCACAGCGCCACGAAATACCTCAACGGGCATAACGACGTCCTCGGGGGCGTGGTGCTTGGCACGGCGCCGTACGTCGAAGAAGTCCGGCAGAAGATGATGGTCTGGGGCGCTGCCCCCGATCCCTTCGCGTGCTGGCTGCTCGAGCGCGGCCTGAAGACCCTCGACGTGCGCGTCCAGCGGCAGAACGCGAACGCCCTGGAGGTGGCGACCTGGCTGGCC
>DATMBT010000041.1:0-20743 GCA_035559475.1 Gemmatimonadaceae bacterium | reverse complement strand
ACCGTCGAACTCCGGCCCGAGGCGCTGCAGCAGGCCGGCATCGGCATCGGACAGGTGGTCAACGCGCTGCAGGCGCAGAACCTCGCGGCGCCGGTGGGACGCATCAATGGTTCGCTCGACGAGAAGACGATTCGACTTCGTGGTCGCCTCGATGGCCCGGAGGATTTCCTCCAGCTTGTCGTGGCGGAGCGGAACGGACAGGTCATTCGGCTTGGCCAGGTCGCCAACGTCCGTGATGGGACCGAGGAGCAACGCACCGCAGCGATCTACAATGGCCGCGACGCGGTCGGTCTCGACATCCGGAAGTCGAAGGGGTACAGCACCACCGACGTTGCTGCGCGACTGGTCGCGCGTCTGGACGAGATTTCAAAAACACTCCCCCAGGGCGTCCACGTCGATGTCGTCAAGAATTCCGGCGACCGCGTGGAGCGTTCGGTCGCCACGGTAGAGGAAGCGCTTGTCCAGGGCGCGGTCCTCACCGTGCTGGTGGTCTTCCTGTTCCTGAACTCGTGGCGCTCGACGGTCATCACCGGCCTGGCATTGCCGGTGTCGGTGCTGGCGTCCTTCATTGCCGTGCTGGTGTTCGGCTTTACGCTGAACACGATGTCGCTCATGGGGCTGTCGCTCGCGATCGGTATCCTGATTGACGACGCGATTGTCGTCCGTGAGAACATCGTCAGGCACATAGAAATGGGGAAAGACCATTTCACGGCCTCACGCGAGGGGACCGACGAGATCGGACTCGCCGTGGCGGCCACCACGTTCTCGATCGTTGCGGTGTTCATTCCGATCGCGTTCATCAGCGGCATGGCGGGGCAGTGGTTCAAGCCGTTCGCGCTGACGATTGCCTGCTCGGTGCTCGTCTCGCTGTTCGTCTCATTTTCGCTCGACCCGATGCTTTCCGCATATTGGGCGGACCCGGAGCTCGAGGAAGGGCAGCATCGCAATTTCATCTCGCGTACGCTGGACAAGTTCAACAAGTGGTTCAATCGACAGGCGGGCAACTACCGCAAGGTGATCGCGTGGGCGCTGGACCATCGCTGGTCGGTCGTCGGCCTGTCGGTGGCCACCTTCGTCGGCGCGATTGTGCTGCAGGTGATGTTCGGCGGCGGCGGGTTCATGCCCGAAGCTGACAATTCCGAGGCATTGATCGTGGTCGAGACACCGCCGGGATCAAACCTGGAATACACGCGCCTCAAGGCCGAAGAAGCGGCGCGCATCGCGCATGGCTACAAGGAAACGAAAGCCACGTACACGACAATTGGCGGACCGTCGGGGGCAGTGGACCGCGCCGACGTCTACGTGAAGATGCTCAAGAAGCACGAGCGCTCGATGAGCCAGGCGGACTTCGCCTCCGCGCTCCGCAAGGACATGGCCGTGATTGGCGGCGCGACCTTCACGGTGTTCAACAACGTGTGGGCCGGCAACCAGAAGCAGATCCAGCTCGAGGTGCGCGGCGTCGAGTCGCACAAGCTGGCGGAAATTGCGGATCGCGTGGCGGCGGAAGTGCGTGCCGTCCCGGGCGCGGTGGACGTTGGCCTGTCCACGAAGGGCCAGAAGCCGGAACTGGACGTGCAGCTCAACCGCGGCGTGGCCGGTTCGTTAGGTATCACGGTGGGCCAGGTGGCGCAGGCGCTGCGGCCGGCCTTTGCCGGCATCGACGCGGGCGACTGGATCGACCCGCAGGGCGAGACGCGTGACGTCTACGTGCGATTGTCGCCCGAGGCGCGGAGCCGCACGGCCGACCTCGAGCAGCTGCCCATCACGGTGCAGGGTCCGAATGGCCCGGTGTCGCTCCCGTTAGGCCAGATCGCGACGATCCGGCAGAATATCGGGCCGGCGCAGATCGATCACCTGGATCGGGCGAAGGTCGTCACGGTGCAGGCGAACACGCAGGACCGTTCGCTGTCGGAGGTGCTCGCCGACATCAAAACGCGCCTGGCGCCAATCGAGTCGGAGATGCCGGAGGGATATCGGATTACGCAGGGCGGCGAGGCGAAGGACCAGGCCGAGGTGTTCGGGCAGGTCTTCTCGGCGCTGGGCACGGCGGTGCTGCTCATGTACCTGATCCTCGTCATGCAGTTCGGTTCGTTCGTCGATCCGCTGGCCATCCTGATGTCGCTGCCGCTGTCGCTGATTGGCGTGGTGCTGGCCCTGCTCATCACGGGCGACACGCTGAACATCATGAGCCTGATCGGGGTCATTCTATTGATGGGTATTGTCGCCAAGAACGCGATTCTGCTCATCGACTTCGCCAAGTGGGCCCGGGAGCGGGACGGCCTGTCGTTGCGCGATGCGCTGATTGAGGGCGGCGCGATCCGGTTGCGGCCGATCCTCATGACCACTTTCGCGCTGATCGCCGGCATGTTGCCGGTCGCGATCGGGGCGGGGGAGGGCGCCGACTTCCGCGCACCGTTAGGCAGGGCGGTCATCGGCGGCGTCATCACGTCGACGTTCCTGACGCTGATCGCCATCCCGACGTTCTACGAGATCTTCGACGACTGGCGGAGCTGGTTCAGCCGCAAGCTCGGGTTCCGCGTGGCGCAGAAGACCGCCGAACACCGGGTACCGGTGGGAGCGGTGCCGGAAGCGGGGGACTGAAGGAGGGTCGAGGGTCGGGGGTCGAGGGTCGAGGATGGCTTCCTCGACCCTCGACTCGTTTCTACCTGCCCCGTTTCGTCCAGACTACAACCACTCGGGCGATGTTGTCCGCTTCGCGGGCCGGGATTCGGTAGCCGCGCGGACCTTCACCCATCGAAGGCTTCCAGTAGGGACCCTGCCGAGTCCCCGTTCCGCAGAACGTGCCCATGAGCCAAGGGACAATCGGCGCCTGCGTCTTACCTCTCCCATCGAGGCCGTAGACCTCCACTGCGTGAACATCTTCCGCAAGGATGTCTCCGGTGGTCATCCCGGGCTTTGGATTGCCGTTCACGAAGACGCACGTGACGTCGTCCTTCACAAGAAGTCCGCGTGACAGGGTGGAAGGCGCGGCGCGGAGCGCATCCTTCAACGTCATCCCTTCGGGACCAACCAGCTCAACCGCGGAAACAAACGCCGACGGATTGAGTGCCTCGCGCAGGCGCCGGCTGATCTCTCGCATCTCCATGTCCTCTCTCCGCTGCCAGTCCGAGATGGTCGAGTCGAGGACGATGTTCATGTCCAGGCCTCCCTCGCGCGGCACGTACGCGGAAACAATCCGCGACCGGTAGCGATCGATCCTGACAAGCAGGCTGTAGGCGCCTTCCCCGATGTCGCCCATCGTGAAGCGGCCATCCGCGGTCGTAGTGGCGCGATACGGCGTGTTGAGCACTTCGACCGTGGCGTTGCGCAACGGACGCGGCTCGTGCGGCAGGAGCGAGATCCCCCGCGTCGTGACGAGACCATGAATGCCCGTTCGCGAAACGCGGACGGCGATCGTGTCCAGCAACATCGGCGCGACTTCAATCGTGATCGCGACGTCGATGCCGGCTTCGGTGACCGAGATTCGCGATCGATGCGGCCTGAACCCGATTCGCACGACCTGCAGTTCGTGACCGCCCACGGGCACTCGGTCGATGCGGAACCGGCCGTCCTCGGTGGTTCGCTGTCGCATCGGCGTTGTTTCGGCGTCGAGTACCACGAGCGCATCGCGCACCGGGCGGCCAATCTCGTCGCGAACAATACCGGTCACGAAACCGGTCGGCGCTTGCGGCGTGCCCTGGGCATTCACAGCCCGGGCCACAAGCGTGAGACAGAGAATGAGAATCCGGACTGGTATGGTCATGTTCCGCCGAGTTCGCCACAGCTACACACGGCCAGCCCATCCGTTCCGACCGGTCCCGCCACTGGTTTCTTGACGCGGAAATTCGCGGAATAGCGCGAAAGAGCGCTGTCTTTCCTGTGTTTCGAGTCGTCCCGCGCAGTTCCGCCAATTCCGCGCAGGTCCGCGTGTTACAACTTCGCGGGATTCAGGAATGAGGCACGTCTCAACTCTTACTCAGGAACCACCGCCGTCGCCTCGATCTCGACCACCGCCCCGGGCTCCATCAGGGCCGAGACCTCCACGGCCGACATCGCCGGATAGTGGGAGCCGATAACGTCGCGATAAGCCTCGCCGAGCAAGGTTGCTGAGTCGAGGTATGCCTGACGATTCACCACGTACCAGGTGAGTCGCACGAGATGCTCCGGTCGCGCGCCGTCCGTTGCAAGGATGGCGACGATGTTCTGCAGCGCCTGGCGTGCTTGTGTGACGAAGTCCGCTCCAGCGAGTTCGCCTCGCTCGTCCCAGCCGATCTGGCCGGCCACGAAGATCTGGCGACCGTGCGCCGAGACGCCGTTGGCGTATCCGCGCGGACGAGGCCAATCGCGCGGTTGAAGGATCCGCATGTTCACGAGGGCTCCTCTGCTGTCCGGAGACGAAAACGCTGCAACTTGCCGGTGTCGGTCTTCGGTAACGCGGCCACGAACTCGACGAGGCGCGGGTACTTGTACGGCGCGATGGTTGCCTTCACGTGGTCCTGGATGCCCCGGGCAATGGCATCATCGCCGTTGATTCCGGGCTTGAGCACAACGAACGCCTTCACCGCCTGCCCGCGATCGACGTCCGGAACGCCAACGACGGCGCATTCGAGTACCGCCTCGTGCTGCAACACCGCCGCCTCCACCTCGGGCGCGCCGATGTTGTAACCGGAGGAGATAATGAGGTCGTCGGTGCGCGCCTTGAAGTACACGTAGCCGTCGTCGTCCATTGTCACCGCGTCACCGGTGAGGTTCCAGCCGCCCTGCACGTAAGCCAGCTGCCGCTCATCGGCCAGGTAGCGGCAACCGGTGGGACCACGGACGGCAAGCCGTCCCACGGTGCCGTTAGGCACGGGTCGTAACTCCTCGTCGAGCACCGCGACTTCGTAGCCCGGCACCGCCCGGCCGATCGCACCGTGCCTGACGTCCTTGCCGGCGGCCGCGATGAAGATGTGGATGAGCTCTGTCGCGCCGATACCGTCGAGCAACTCGATGCCGGTGGCGTCACGCCAGAGCGTACGCGTCGCATCGGGCAGTGCCTCGCCAGCCGAGACACACGCGCGAAGTGACGACGTGTTGAATCGCCCGGGGTGCTGCGCGATCAGGAGTGCCATCTGCCGGTAGAACGTCGGCGCCGTGAAGCTGATGGTCGCTCTCGTGGCGGCGATGGCGTCAAGCAGGGACTCTGGCGTGGCCTTCTCGAGCAACACCGTGCCACCGCGCACCGACATTGGAAAACAGAGCAGGCCTCCCAGGCCGAACGTGAACGCCAGCGGCGGCGTGCCGATGCACCGATCATCGGGTGTAATGCCAAGGACCTGCTGCGCGAAGCCGGTACACATCGCCATCACGTCGCGATGGAAATGCATGCACCCTTTTGGAACGCCCGTCGTGCCTGACGTGAAGGCGATGAGGGCAACATCATCGCAGGCGGTGTCGCACGCTGCGAATGGCGATTGGTGCCTCGCAATGGCTACGTCCAGCCGGTCGGCGCTGTCACCGCCCCAGGCACGCGTGGCACTCGCCACCGGGGTCCCGGCCGCGGCGGCGGCCAGTTCATCGAGCAGGCGGGCGTCACATAACGCGGCGTTGCACGCAGCGCGCTCGATCATCACGCGCAGCTCCGTTGCGCGGAGCATCGGCATCGTCGCTACCGCCACCATGCCGGCCTTGAGCGTCGCCAGCCACGCAGCAGCCATCCAGCGGCCGTTGAAGCCACGCAACAGCACGCGATTCCCGGGAACCAGCCCCATGTCGCTGACGAGGACGTGGGCAATGGCATCGACGTGCGCCGACAGCTCGGCGTACGTGGTCTCCTGCCACCCTCCGCCGGCGCCAGGCGTCACGAGGGCGACACGGTGACCGTCGCCGGCGGCGATGACTCGATCCAGAAGCTCCACCGCCGCGTTCAAGCGATCCGGTACTGCATGAACGCCGGTGAGGTTCAGCACGGGCCACTGCTCCGCGGGCGGCAACTGCGCCCGCGCAAAGCCATCGACGTGACTGCTGGGATGGAGCGATGGCTTCGTCATGGCGTCGTGTTGAGCCGCTCGCTGTCCTTGAGGATCTCCCGTCCCACCAGCATCCGCTGTACTTCCGTGGCGCCTTCGTAGATGCGGAGCGCGCGGATGTCGCGGTACAGTCGCTCAACCACCTCGCCCACGCGGACGCCACGCGCACCATGAAGTTGCAGTGCGCGGTCGATCACTTCCTGGGCGAGTTCTGTCGCCCCGAGCTTGGCCATCGCCGCGATCCCGGTCACGCGCCCCGGCCGCGTGTCACGCTGCCAGGCGGCGCGGAAGGTGAGCAATGCGGCCGCGTCAACGTCGGTAGCCATGTCGCCGAGCATGGCCTGCGCGAGTGGCTGCGCGCCTAACGTCGCACCGAACATCGCGCGACTGAGCGCGTGGCGAACGGCCTCGCCCAGCGCGCGCCGCGCAAATCCCGTCGCGGCCGCGGCCACCGACACGCGATACACGTCCAGCGTGCGCATCGCGAGCGCGAAACCTTCCCCCTCGGCGCCGAGCAGGCACGCGTCGCCGACGAAACAGTCGTTGAAGGTGAGCGTCGCGAGGGGATGTGGTGACATCACGCCGATACGTTCGCTGACCGTGAGGCCCGGCGAGTCGGCTTTCACGAAAAACGCGCTGATCCCCTTCGCCGCCGGCGCGTGTGGATGGGTTCGCGCAAAGACGCAGTAGAAATCGGCGATCCCGCCATTCGAGATCCACGTCTTGCTGCCGTCGAGCCGCCAGCCGCCCGTAACCCGGGTGGCGCTCGTCAGCAACGCCGCCGCATCCGACCCGGATTCCGGCTCCGACAGCGCGAACGCGGCAATCGCCTCGCCACGGGCCACGCGCGGCAGCCATTCGCCGCGCAGCACCTCGGATCCGCCTAACGTGATGGCGCCTGAACCCAGTCCCTGCATGGCGAAGGCGAAGTCCGCCAGCGCGTCGTGCATGGCCAGGGCTTCGCGGAGCACGCATAACGAACGCGACTCGACCGTCTCCAGCGCGCCGCCGCAGGCCGAAGGCACGCAATACCGGAGGTAGCCGGCCGCGCCGAGTTGCCGCACCCAGTCGCGGCAGGCGGCGTCGGTTGCGGTCGGGTCACTCGTGTTCGAGGCCTCCGCCGGTGCGATCGTGGCGAGCCACGCCGACACTGACGTCGCGAGTTCGCGGTGGCGATCCTCGAAGAAGGGCCAGTCGAGGTGCGCGGCGTGCACCGTCACCGGCCCTCGAAGACCGGCGTCCGTTTCGCCGCAAACGCTGCGAACGCGCTCGCAAAGTCGGCCGTGCCCATGCATAGCGCCTGGGCCTGCGCCTCCATCTCCAGCGCCTGCTCGACCGAAACGCTCCATTCCTGCTGCAGCATGGTCTTCGTCATCGCGTGGGCGAACGACGGACCCGAGGCGAGCTCCGTCGCACGCCGCACCGCGTCGGCGAGAAGTTCCTTGCGCTCGACAATCGCGTTGTAGAAGCCCCACCGCTCACCCTCGGCTGCATCCATCGCCCGTCCGGTGAACAGGAGTTCGGCCGCGCGTCCCTGGCCGATCAGGCGTGGAAGGATTGCGCAGGCTCCCATGTCGCACCCGGCGAGCCCGACTCGCGTGAACAGGAATGCGGTGCGAGCCTCGGGTGTCGCGAGGCGCAGGTCAGATGCCATGGCGAGGATCGCGCCGGCACCCGCGCAGGCACCGTCCACCGCGGCCACGATCGGCTGCGGGCAGGCACGCATCGCCTTCACGAGATCACCCGTCATGCGCGTGAACGCGAGCAGCTCCGGCACCTCCATCCTGGTGAGGGGCTCGATGATCTCATACACGTCGCCACCCGAACAGAAGTTTCCGTCAGCGCCGGTCAACACGATGGCCCTGATGTCCGATGCATACGGCAGCGCGCGAAACAGGTCACGGAGCTCCGCATACATGTCGAACGTCAGCGCGTTCTTTCGCGCCGGTCGGTTCAGCGTGATGACGCCCACCCGTTGGTCGGTCGCGGTTGACCAGTTGAAGTGAGACGGCGTGAGTCCGGCGATTGGCCGGCGCATGGCGGACATCGGGTCCGAAGCGGTCATTCAGGAGTCCTCGTAGGTCGAAATCACTTCTTACGCTTCCTTTTCGCTTCCAACGAGACGCCGCGAGAATCAGTCAGTATCCCGTTTCGTCCCTGCTTCACGGTGCCGAGCAGCGCATGCAGGGATCGCTGTTCGGCAGCGGAAAGGGAAGAGAACAACGCGGTGATCCACCGTTCGTGCGCGCGAGCCATGGTGGCAAAGTGGCGCCGGCCGGACGGCGTGAGCCGGACGATGGCCGCGCGCCGGTCACCGTCGGCGACCTTCCGCCTGACGAGTCCCTCGGCTTCCAGCGCACGAACCAGCCAGGTGACGTTGCCTCCAGTTGCCAGCGTGCGTTCCGAGAGCTCGCCCATCCGCAGGCCGTCGGGCGAACGATACAGCTGGGCCAGCAGGTCGAACCGTGGGAGTGAAGATCCGAACTCACGCTTCAACGCGCTGCCCACGTGCTGCGCGATCATCGTCGAACAGGTAAAGAGGCGCAACCAGACGCGTAACGCGTCATGTTCGGCCGCCAGGCCCGCGCGCGGGATTCGCTGGGCTGCGGTCATGACTGCGCCCCATCGATCACCACGGTTTGGCCGGTTGGCGCGCCTGCTGGCGTTGCGCAGAGCGCGATCACGGCTGCAGCCACTTCTTCGGGCTTCACGAGCCGTGCCTGCCCCGCGCCGGCAAGGATGGTACGCAGTACTTCGTCCTCGCTCATTCGGGACCTGTCGGCGATGCGCGCGACGGCATCGCGCACGAGATCCGTGTCGGTGTAGCCGGGACATACGGCATTTACGGCGACGCCCTTTTTGGACACCTCCAGTGCGAGCGCGCGGGTGAGCCCCACGAGGGCGTGCTTGGCTGCCACGTACGCACTCACGTACGTCTCGCCCCTCAGGCCGGCGGTACTAGCCACGTTGATCACGTGGCCCTGTCCACGCTCGATCATCGAAGGCAACACCGCCTGCGTGGTATGGACCGCGCCCATCAGGTGAATGGCGATCATGCGCTCGAACATCTCGGGCCCGGTCTTGAGGAATGGCGCCGACTCCGTGAATCCCGCGTTGTTCACCAGGACGTCGACGGCACCAAGCCTCTCCGCGGCCTCGGCACACGCTGCATGCACGGCAGCGCGATCGGTCAGGTCTGCGATTACGATCGCGACAGGTCCGGTGAGCGAGTCGGCCACCGGACGCGCGCGGAGCTGGTCGCGTACCATGAGTGTGACGCTCGCACCCTGAGCTGAAAACGCCGTTGCGATCGCCGCCCCGATGCCACGACTGGCGCCAGTCACGAGCGCGTGACGTCCTGCAAGGAGACTCATGTCAGTTCTCCCCTGGGAGGTCCTGCAGTGGCGACGGGGACTCCGGCCGCGGCGCGTTCTCGCGCGAGCAGGCGGTCCAGCTGGTGCTTGCCGGCGAGATACTGGTCGGGCCACGTAGCGCCGGAGTATTCCCAGCGTGCTGCCTCGGTGAGCGTCCACGCCGGGTTCACCAGGTGCGGTCGCCCAACGGCGACGAGGTCCGCACGTCCGGAGGCAATGATGCCATTCGCCTGGTCGGCGTCGGTAATCGATCCAACCGCGATGGTGGCAATGCAGGCCTCCTGGCGAATCCGGTCTGCAAACGGAGTCTGCCACATGCGGCCGAACACTGGCTTCTCATGCTTGACCACCTGGCCCGCCGACACGGCCATCATGTCCACGCCGGCGGCGCGGAACATACGCGCGATCTCGACGGCGTCGTCGTCGGTGTTGCCGCCCGCGAACCAGTCGTGCGCAGAGATGCGAACCGACATCGGCAGGTGCGCCGGCCAGGCGTCGCGCATGGCGGAGAAAACACGCAGCGGAAAGCGCGCGCGATTCACCAGGTCGCCGCCGTATTCGTCATCGCGCTGGTTGGTGAGTGGCGAGAGGAAACTGGAAAGCAGGTATCCGTGCGCACAGTGAAGTTCCAGCCAATCAAATCCGGCGTCGAGCCCGAACTTCGTCGCGCGCACGAATTCATCGGTCACCTGGTCCATGTCGGCTTTGGTCATTGGCCGCGCGACCTGCGACACGCCGGGCAGGTACTGCATGCTCGACGCCGACATCAGCGGCCATTCTCCCTCCGGCAACGGCTGGTCAACGCCTTCCCACATCTTCTTCGTTGCGCCCTTGCCACCGGAATGCCCGAGCTGGAGCCCGATCTTCGCGGTGCTGTATTCGTGAGCGAAACGGACAATGCGGGCCCAGGCATCGCGTTGTGGTTCGTTCCAGAGTCCGGTGCACCAGGGCGTGATCCGACCTTCCGGGGACACGCAGGTCATCTCGGTCATGACCAGCCCCGCGCCTCCCGTGGCGCGCGCGCCGAGGTGCACGAAATGCCAGTCGCCAGGCAGGCCATCCGTCGCGGTGTATTGTGCCATGGGCGACACAACGACGCGGTTAGGCAGTGTGACATCGCGGACACGGTACGGCGTGAAGATCGCCGGCGGCGCAGCGGTGCCTGGCGTGATCGTCAGGCCGGACTGGTTAGCAAACCATCTTTCGAACGCCGCGACGTAAGCAGCGTCGCGCACACGAAGGTTTTCGTGGGAGATGCGCTGTGACCGCGTCAGCAGCGAATACGCGAACTGCTCCGGCGCAAAGCGCGCATAACGATCGACATGCTCGAACCATTCCGTCGAATTGCGGGCAGCGTTCTGCAGTTTCAGGACTTCGACCGAGCGCTCCGCCTGATAGCGCGCGAGGGCAGTGGCCAGGTCATCGGGGTGGGCGGCAAGCCGCGCGTCCAGCGCGATCGCGTCCTCCATCGCGAGCTTGGTGCCGGAGCCAATCGAGAAGTGCGCCGTGTGCGCCGCATCGCCCAGGAGCACGACGGGGACGCTGCGGCGCCCCTCGACCCGCAGCCAGTGCACCCACTCCTCGCACACGATCCGAGGGAAGCGCAGCCACTGCGCCGAGCCGCGGAGGTGCGAGGCATTGGCCCGGAGCGGTGCTCCCTCGAGCACGAAGTCGAAGAGACGTTCGCAGAAGGCGATCGATTCCTGCTCCGTCATTTCCGCCAGGCCTTCGCGCTCCCATATCTCCCACGGCGATTCGACGATGAACGTGCTGGTGTCGGCGGCAAACTGGTACGCATGCGCCTGGAACCAGCCCGACGGCGTTTCGGCGAACGCGAACGTGAATGCCTCGAACCGGCGTGGCGTGCCTAACCAGATGTACCGGCAGCGACGCAGGTCAACGTCGGGCCGATAGGTCGCGGCAAACCGGGTCCGCGTCGTGCTGTTGATCCCATCCGCCGCCACGACAAGCGTAATGCCCTCACTGGCCACCATGGCATCGAGCGTATCCGGCGCCAGTTCGCGTTCGTGCGTAAGCTCGACGCCCAGTTCACGGCAGCGCTGCTGCAGGATGGCCAGCAGTTCGTGGCGGCCGATGCCGCTGAAGCCGTGTCCGCCTGAGCGTACGGTCCGACCGCCGAAATGGACCTCGATGTCGTCCCAGTGATGCAGGGCGGCCGAGATCGGTGCGGCGCTGGTTGGATCAGCGGCGCGGAGGTTGGCGACCGTGAGGTCCGAGAGGACCACGCCCCATCCGAACGTGTCGTCCGGGCGGTTCCGGTCGACGACGGCGACATGTGCGTGCGGGTTGCGCCGCTTGATCAGCAGCGCGGTGTAGAGGCCACCCGGTCCTCCGCCGACCACCAGCACGCGCACGCGGGACGCTCCCGACGAGTCGGCGGGATGCTACCGGCAAATGCTTGAAATATCAAGTAACGAGCTGGATGAGAAACAGGGTCGAGGGTCGAGGGTCGAGGGTCGAGGGAAGGTGACAGCGACGAGGTCGAAGTTGGACGCGCGTCGTTCCTCCCACCTCTCCACTACTCTCGACCCTCGACCCTCGACCCTCGACCCTCTTTCTTCAGGAGCGCCCACGCCTCGGCCACGTGCTTTCGCTCCGTGCGCACGTTCCCGATCGACAGTCGCAACACGAAACGCCCGTGCAGCCGCGTATGTGACAGGTACACCCGCCCGCTCGCATTCACCTGATCGAGGATTTGCTGGTTGAGCGCGTCGGCTTGTTCGGGTGAGGTCCCCAGCGGCGCGTAGCGGAAACACACCAGCGAAAACATCTGCGGCGCGGCGAGCAACCAATCCGGGTCAGTCTCCACCCAGGAAGCAAACTCGCCCGCCAGCGCGATGTGCCGACGGAGTCGATCGGCGATGCCGGAAACGCCGAACGCGCGAATGACCATCCACAACTTGAGCGCGCGGAAGCGCCGTCCGAGCTGCACGCCGTAATCCATCAGGTTCACCACGTCGTCCTGTTCGGCCGTGATGAGGTAGTCAGGCACGAGCGAGAAGGCGCGCTTGAGCACGTCCGGGCGCTTCGTGTACATGGCCGAGAGGTCGACCGGCGTGAACATCCACTTGTGTGGGTTGACGACGAGTGAATCCGCGCGATCGACGCCCGCGAGTACGTCGCGGCATTCGGGAACGATCGCCGCCGTGCCGGCATACGACGCGTCCACATGGAGCCAGGCGCCTTCGCGAGCGCAGATCTCGGCGATCGCTGGCACGGGGTCTACGCTGGCGGTGCTGGTGGTGCCAACCGTGGCGACCACCGCCAACGGGAGCCTGCCGGCCGCGCGGTCGGCATCGATGGCTGCCTGGAGGGCGTCAACGCGCATGCGGAACGCGGAATCCGCCGGGATGCGCACGCAGTTCTCGTGGCCGATGCCTAACGTGATAGCGGCCTTGTCCACCGACGAGTGCGCATGCTCCGAGAAGTAGATGCGCAGCACGGGAAGGTCTGGCCGTCCCGCCAGGCCTCGTTGCCTCACCTGCAGCTCGCTTCGTGCCTCGCGCGCCGCGGCCAGCGCCAGCAGCGTCGTGATCGACGCCGTGTCGTTGATGACGCCGAACCATCCTGGCCCCAGCCCGAGCATCTGCCGGAGCCAGTCGAGGGCGCGTTCTTCCAGCTCGGTCGCGGCGGGCGATGTCTTCCACAACATCGCGTTGACGTTGAGCGCCGCCATCAACATCTCGGCCATCACACCGGGCGCGGATCCCGTGATGGCGAAATAGGCGAAGAAGCCGGGGTGGTTCCAGTGCGTCACGCCGGGCAGAAGGATGCGCTCGAAGTCGTCGAGGATCGCGTCTATCGGTTCGGCGGTCGCCGGCGGTGCGGCGGGCAGCTGTCTGGCGATGTCACCGGGCGCCACCTGGGACAACACCGGGAATCGTCCGGGGTCCTCGAGGTAACGTTCGATCCACGCCGTGACGCGCGCGAAGGCGGAGTGCGTGGATTCGGGCGAGAGGTCCATAGGAAGGGAAGATACGATCTTTGATACGGCGGAACACGGAAGGCACGGATGTAACTGATGGACACCGGTACTTCGTGGTGAAAACCAGGACACCCACACGCCGAACCCATTTCAAGATCTCGTAACTTTTGGTGTCCTGGTTTTCACCAAGCAGTACCCGCGTCAGTCTGTGACATCAGTGCTATCCGTGTTCTGCGGTACCGCGGTAATCGTGGTTAAGGAGCTTCGTGGTTAAGGAGCTTCGTGCACCTCCATCGCTTCGCCCGGCTTTCGACTCCGGGGCTGCAGGTTCCGATCTCCACCGTAGAGCGTGATCAACGCCACCGCGGCGACAATGATCGCGCCGGCGACCAGCACTCGTGGCGACAACGCTTCGTTAGCAAACACGAAGCCGAGGAATACCGCCACCACCGGATTCACGAAGGCGTAGGTCGACGCACGCGCCGCGCTGGTGACGCCCAGCAGGTACATGTACGACGAATAGCCGATCAGTGAACCGACGAGGATCAGGTACGCAAACGATAGGACTGATCGAGCCGACGCGGTCGATGGATCGAACTTGCCGAAGTCGCCGATCACGAGCGCAATCGCGCTGACCACCACGCCTCCGGACAGCATCTGGATCGCGCTCGTCCGCACCGCGGATTCGTGTCGCACCAGCGTTCGTGCGTACACCGAGCCCACACCCCACGCAGCTGATCCGAAGAGCACAGTGATGGCTCCGATCTTGTCGATAGGCTCACCACCAAACGTGCTCGGCCCGACCAGCACCACCATTCCGGCAATGCCGAGGACCAACCCGGCGACGACGCCAGCGGTCGGTCGCTGTCCGCGCCTCCACAACCACTCGAGCAGCACGATGAGGCACGGCGTCATGGCCACGAGCAGGGCAGCGACGCCTGACGGGATCCGCTGAACCGCGAGCGCCACCGATCCGTTTCCCGCGGTGAGGAGCGTGCCCACAATCGCATGACCGCCCCATGGCACCTTCCTTGGCTCGGGCACGGCTCGCCACGTCGCAATGGCGAACAGGATGGCACCGGCGGCGAAATACCGGACACCCGCAACGGCCACCGGCGGCAGCGTTTCGACGGCGAAACGCATGAACAGGTACGTCGATCCCCAGATGAGGTAGACCGACGCGAACGCGAGCAGGATTTTCGTGCGGGACTCGCTCATCGCCAGCGGAAGAAGCGCAGGGCCACGCCGAAGCTGAGCACGAGCCACGTGGTCACGATGGCAAACTCCGGCAGGAGCTGCGCCCAACCGAGCCCCTGGATCATGATGCCGCGAACAGAATCCACCACGGCGGTGAGCGGGAGCGCCTGGATGATGGGTTGCACGGCGTCGGGGAAGTTGCCGGCGGAGAAGAAGACCCCGGACGCCACCCACATGGGCAGCATGAGCAGGTTCATGAGGCCCGACGCGGCCTCGATCGTCCTCGCGCGCGAGGCCACCAGCAGGCCTAACGATCCGAAGACCAGCGCCCCCAGCAGACACGCCACCCCGAACGCGACCAGCGACCCCCGCATCGGCACGCCGAAGGCGAAGTACCCGAACGACGCGATCACGGTCACTTCAATCACCATCAGCCCGAGCCGCATCACGAGGAAGGACGCCAGGTAGTGGTAGCGCCGCATCGGCGTGGCCACGAATCGCTTGAGCAGCTTCTTGCGCCGCGCGTCGACGATGCTGAACCCGATCCCCCACATCCCGCTTCCCATCAGGTTCATGGCGAGCAGGCCGGGCAGCACGAAATCGATGTATCTCGAACCGCGTTCGCTGATCAGGGACTCGGTGACCGCGACGGCATCCTTGCGGCCGTGAGATCGCTGCAACGCTTCGTCCACCATCAGCCTCGCGGTACGCGCTTCCTCGCGCGCGCTGTCGAAGCGGTATTCGACATGTTGTGCGTCCTGCGCGACGACGACGAGTGCCACGGTGCCAATCCTGAGCGCCGTGGCGGCGGCGGTGTCGTCGAGACTCACAAGTTGCAGCGAACTGTCTCCGGCGAGCGCGGCGCTGATGGCCTCAGCGGCCGGCGCCGATGTCAGGATACCAACCTTGGCCACGTCCGCGGGGCGCGAACGGAACGCCAGTCCAAGTCCGCCCGCGAGCAGCAGCGGGAAGATGAACGTCCAGAAAACCGCCTCCGGCTCACGAAGGAATTCACGGAAGCGGATCAGCGTGAGCTGCAGCAGCGGGGACGTCGAGCGGCCCGACTGCGGATTCCACGACACCTGTTTCGGTTCGTTGTTGCTCACTGCTCCCTCAGGTGGCGGCCCGTGAGCGAGACGAACACGTCTTCCAGCGTGGGCGTGTGCGTCCGGAGTTCGGTCATCGACAGTCCCGCCGCTTCGAGCGTGCGCAGCACCGCGGGCACGGCCCGGTGCGCCGCCGATACCTGCAGCGTCCACACCGGCCCGTCGATGCGTGACTCGAGCACCCCGTCCGTCGTGGCGAACAGCCCCGTCGGCACCGCGGCTCCCTCCGCCAGCTCCACCTCCACCACCTGTTCCGCGCCTAACGAACGGATCAACGCCCGCGGCGTGTCGATGGCGATCACCTTCCCCTGGTCCACGATGGCCACGCGGTCGCACAGCCGCTCGGCCTCTTCCATGTAGTGCGTCGTGAGCAGGATCGTGCGGCCGGATGCGCGAAGCTGTTCCACCAGGTCCCAGAGCTGTCGTCGCGACTGCGGATCGAGCCCGGTCGTGGGTTCGTCGAGGAAGAGCAGCTCCGGATCGCCGGCCAGCGCGCATGCGACCGAGAGCCGTTGCTTCTGTCCGCCGGACAACGTGCCGACCCGCGCCGCGCGCTTCTCGTCGAGCTGCACCAGGCCGATGATCTCGTTCACCGCTGGTCCGCGCTGGAAGAAGCTGCGAAACAGCGTGATGGTCTCTTCGACCGTGATCTTCTCGGAGAACTGCGTTTCCTGCAGCTGGACGCCCAGGCGTTCGCGAAGGGTGCGCTCATCGGAATTCCAGCGCTTTCCCAGCACGATCACGTCGCCCGAATCGGCTTCCTGCAATCCCTCGCAGATCTCGATGGTCGTCGTCTTGCCCGCGCCATTGGGGCCGAGCAGGCCGAAGCACTCGCCGGAGTGAATGTCGAGGTCCAGACCGTCCACGGCGACGACCGTGCCAAATGTCTTTCGGAGGGCGCGAACTTCGAGCGCCAGGGACGCCGCGGGCATCGATCATGCTAACAACCCGTGCGCCCGCGTGTCACCGGATTGCTTGGTAACGCTGCAACAAACGCTGCTTACGGTGGCTGCGGCGGCAAGCTGTCACGCGCGTATCGGACGGCCCTCAGGACCGGAGCCCGGAGAGGACGTGTGAGCGCCGAGTCGAGGTAGGCGCGAGCTCGCTGCGAGCGAATCCATCCCATGCCCATGGCGCCGCGCGCCTGGTAAGCATCGACGAATCCCTGTCTGGCGTCGCTGATGTAGATGGCTCGCTGCTCCAGCGGCTTGAGACCCCTTGTCAGGCGCCAGGCCGAATCGCGCACATATCCAATCGCCAGCACGCTCTCCGCAGCCGTCACCACCCCGGGCGGCGGCCCGAGGATCAGCGCGCTGTTGAGCGAGTCAACGGTGGCGTCCGGTTGGCGCAACGCGAGTGCACGTACGCTGTCCAGCGCCACGATGCAGTCGAGACAATCGAGGTATCGAAGCACCGTGATCTGGTCGGCCGGACTCAATCCGCCCTGGACGTCCCGGCAACCAAGCGCGCAGAGCAGCGCCGCCATGCGCGTCCACCTGACGCGGGTCACGGTGGCCATCCGGACTTGAACAAGGTGAGGGCAGCGCACACTCCAGCACCCCAGATATCCTGGCACGTGCGTACCACCGGACGAGTCATCGTCGAGCCAGTGCGGTTCAACCAGGAATCGCTGGAAAAGTTGAGCGCATACAACTGGCCAATCGAGATGTTCAGGACGTCGATGTTCGTCGCCATCAGGTTGTAAGGGGTGAATAACCCCGGCTCGAAATTGGTGTGCCCTCCCAGCGCGTTGGGGTGTACGAGTCCAAGCGAGTGCGCCACCTCGTGTGCCAGCGTCGGAGGCGGTACGTGCGTGTTCTCAAAGGAGATGAACACGATCTCCGGATGATCCTCCTGCCAGCAGTTCCACGCCGGCGTGAGGTCAAAGACGCCGCCGTAGTTCGCCAGAAAGTAGACGTTGATTCGATTCGAATCGTAGATCGACGGGTCGCCGGCCATGGCGGGGGCGTCGTCGCACAGCTTCGGCACGATGGCGGGATTCAAATCCGACGAAAGCGTATCAAGCGTCAAACCCGTCCCCATGGTCTCGAGAATGGGGTACGCCTTGTCCAGCAAGTCGTCGCGAACGCCCTTCGCCAGCGTCATTTCGCTGGGCGTTGCGACGAGCCAGATGCGAAGAGGAACAGCCGTGAGATCCGGAAGCGTTATCGAGAGGGTGCCGGTTGCGATCGCGTTGAGGAACCAGGTCTCGGAGCCGGCCACCAGTGGATCGATCTTCTGCGCCCACGCGCCAAGGCCGGGCGCGAAGGCGTCGATTTCCACCTGGCATGACGGGTCAAACGACACGTCGGTCAGCGTGACGGTGGGGTTGGCCACACTCGCCTGGAAACTGACACAGTCTGGTCCCCTGCGACCGCTGTACAGCAGGAGGGGGCGGTTAGCCGCCGCCGTCCCGGGGAAGTCGACCACAACGTTTGCCGAGGGCGACGGCGAGGGTGGCGGAGCCTTGGTGCACGCAAGCGCGAACCCGAATGATGCCGCCACACCGAAACCGAACCTGGAGGTCATGAGGTTCACCATCACAGGAAAGTCCGGGCGGGTGACTCGAAGCCCGCCCGGTTGTGCACTACCAGGTCAGTTGACTGGCCAGTCGGGTGGAGTTTGCGGTGGGTTCGTGCCCCCGCCGGCGGGGAAGGCGATGCTGAGCTTAACCCAGTCGATCAGCCGAAGCATGTTGGTCACTTCCAGCGACCAGGCGGCCTCGTCCTCGATCCACTTGATGATGTTGTCCTTTTCCTTCTCCAGTGCGGCGACGGCCTTCTTCAGCTTCGCGGCGTCGCTCTTCGCCTTGGCAAGGTCGGCTTTCAGCTTCTTGACCGTCTTTTCATGACTCAGGGCCTTCTTCTCGAGCTTCTTGACTCGCGCTTCGATGCTGGCCATTTGGAGCCTCACGTGCGTGATGCCGGCGTTCCCCCGGCAGGGATTCCCAAGACAGGGTCGGGCGAACGTATCACCAGCCCGTTAGGGCGGCTAGGTCGCCAGCTACCGGGCCACGAGGTCTTCACGGCCCAGCGCGCGCAAACGGGACTCCATTCGCGCCCGGTCCGCCCCCCGTCCGAGCTGGCGGGCGGCGCGAAGCCTAACGCCAAGACTGGCTGGCAGATAAAGCTGCTGGACCTGGGACCGTTGCGAGTCAAAAGCCTGGGCCGTCTCCCACGCCCCTGACGGGTCACCGGTCGCCAATTGCAGTTCAGACAGGAGCAGGCGCTCGCTCGCCGCTGATTCCCACACGTCCCAGGTGATCCAGCCCGGATCAGCGGCCGGGCGCAGCGTTCGCAGGCGCTGGATCGCGGTCGCGGTATCTCCGCGCAACAGCGCCAGCCGGGCTTCTGCACCATCGAGAACGACGCGATCCGTGGCCAGGTGAGTCGTGTCCACGATCACGCGCATTCGCTGCACGACCGAATCGAGACGCGCCTCATCGCGCCGGTGCCACGCCCAGAGCGAGACGTAGTGCAGTCGAACCGCTGACATGGCGCTGACCGGAATGCTCGTAATCGTGCGCATCGCGGAATCAGCGCTCGCTTCGCTGGCACGCGACCCGGCAGCCCCATTGAGGATGTGCAATGACACGGCGGCTCGTATCCCTGCTCCAGCTGCGGAATCGAGCAGCGCCCGCGCGGCCGAGTCACGTCCCTCCATCATCGTGAGGTAGTTCAGTCCTTTCAGCGCCGACCACCGGTAAATCGAGTGCAGTTCCGCGGTGTCCCGGTCGTACGCCAGTACAGACTCGAGCGCGCGTCGCGCGCAGCGCGTGTTCACGCCACCGCCGCCGAGGATGCGTGACACCTCGACGACTCGATCGCTCGCGCGCCTGACAGCCGCCGGCCAGTCGATCGCATCAGGTCCGTCGAATGCACAGCGCACCATCAGGTCGGCCTGGAACGTCCAGTCGCTGTCGGGCGACGTGGCCTCGATCTCCCTGAGGATTGACCTTGCACGGCGCGCGTCGCCGCGACGCGTGGCGAACTCCGCGAGATGAATCAGTGCCGGCGCAAAGCCTGGTTGCAATCGAACCGCCGTCGCCAGGCTTTGTTCGGTCACCGAATCGGCGAATGACCTCGGCATGAGGTGATGGTTCGTTTCGGCGATGAGCATCCACGGTTCACTCCACGTGGAGTCGAGCCTGCTCGCTTCCAGCAGCACGACCATGGCGGAATCGGCCTGGCCGGCGACGAAGTGTCGCAGCCCTCGCGCGAGGGCGAGGTGATGGCGCGGCAGCTGTGTCTCGTGCCGGAGTGCCACGTCGAGCAGGGTGCGAGCTGCGGCATAGTCCTGCAGGTACGTGGTTGCCAGCGCGCCCCTGAGCGCCGCGGGCCCGAGGGACGAATCACGTTCCAGCGCCCGGTTCAGGTGGCGCATGGCCGCAGAGTAGCGCGACCGCGCGTAGTCCCGCTCTCCCTGCAGCCAGTCGGCGACGGCGGCCGGATTGCGGTCGGCGATGTACGACACATCCACGCGCCCGTTAGGCGGCAGCAGCCGCGGCAGCAATTGCGCGACCGCCCGCATCGCCAGCTGCGGCGGCGACGTGGTGGCGGTCGCGCCGGTGGCGCTCTCCTGTCCGACCAGCGAGTCGGCGAGTGCGTCATGCAGCCGGATGATGACGGTGTGTGTGTCGCGATCCGTGACCAGCGCCCCGGCCAGGTAATACCTCGCCCCGGCGCGCCTCGTCAGGCGTGACGCTTCGCTCCCGAGGATACGCGCATCAGCCGTGGACGAACCGAGCAACGCCTGCCCGTCGAGCCAGCGCAGCGGCTCGGTGTGTTCGAGCACGCTCTGGATCATCAGCGCCACCTCTTCGCCCGCGCCGGATTGCGCGCCCGCGCCGGGCACGGACAGGGGATACACGACGACGCGGTTCGGGTCAGGTGACGGTTCGCGACCACGTGCCGCCTTCACTGCGACCAGGGTGATGACTGCGACTGCCCCGATCCAGACCAGAATGCGCGTCGGGCGCCGGCGAACCTGCGCGACCCGTGCCGAGCCACTGATGCTGGCCAGTTGCGCCGCATCCAGCGCGTCGGCGAACGCGATAGCCGAGGTGAAACGATCCGCCGGAACCTTCGCCAGCGCCCTCTCGACGGCCTGTTG
>DATMBT010000040.1:0-5805 GCA_035559475.1 Gemmatimonadaceae bacterium | reverse complement strand
GGTGAGCTCGACCGACATCCAGTCGTTATGCGGCAACGCGAACAGCACGCCGATCACGATCGACAGCGTGATCACCGAGCGGTTCAGGATGCGCGAGGAGACTTCCTCGCTGAACTCCAGGTTCGCGACGCGACGCGGGAGCCGCAGCGAGCGCACGGACCTTCGCACCGCAAACAGGTTGGTGAACGCAAACGCGGTCACTACGGCAAACGCGACGCCGCGCAGGAGCGCCAGGTCCCCGGCGCGCACCCACCACAGCCGCGACGCCCCCTGCACCGCATACCACTGGTAGTCCACATACCACGCCGAGAGGACGCGACCGGCCAGGAGCAGGATCGCGATCGCGACGATGCCCGGGACCAGCCAGCGGCGCGTGGTCATGTCAGGGGGTGATGCCTTGCGAGCGCAGCCAGTCTTCCATCTCGCGCTGGATCTGATCCAGCCGCTCGTGCGTCAGCGCTTCGTAGCGCGTGACCAGGACAGGCTGCGTGTTCGACGCCCGGATGAGTCCCCAGCCATCGCCGAAGAGCACCCGCACGCCGTCAACGTCGATCACGTCATGCCGGGCCTTGAAGTACGCGACGGCACGCGCGACCACGTCGAACTTGATCTCATCAGGACAATCAACGCGGATCTCCGGCGTCGAGACGAACTTTGGCACGTCGGAGAGCATTTCCTCGACGCTCCTGCCTGACGCGGCCACAATCCGTAACAGCCGGGCGGCGCCATACATGGCGTCGTCGTGCCCATAAAAGCCTTCTGCGAAGAACATGTGCCCCGACATTTCGCCGGCCAGCGGTGCTTTCAGCTCCTTCATCTTCTCCTTGATGAGCGAGTGGCCGGTCTTCCACATCACGGGCTTGCCGCCGGCCTGCTCGATCGCGTGTGGCAGGGCCTGCGAGCACTTCACGTCGAAGATGATGGACTGCCCAGGGCCGGTCCGCGCGAGCACGTCACGCGCATACAGGATGAGGATATGATCGCCCCACACGATCTCGCCGCGCGCATCGACCATCCCAATGCGGTCCGCGTCGCCATCGAACGCGATGCCGAGGTCGGCGCGACGCGCCTTCACCTCGCGGATGATGTCGTGGAGATTCTCGACCACCGTGGGATCCGGATGGTGATTCGGAAATGTGCCGTCGCTCTCGCAGAACAGGTATGACGCATCCACGCCGAGGCGGTCGAAGAGCTGCCGTGAGAGAACCGCGCCCACGCCGTTGCCGCAATCGATCACGACCTTGAGCCGTCGCTTGAGCGGGCCAGTCCTCGCAATGACATCATCCACATAACGATCGATGACCCTCTCGCTCCGCACCGACCCGGAACCCTTCGCGAATTGACCGCTGTCGATCATCTGGCGCAGGGTCTGGATTCCATCGCCGTGCAGCGACTCATGACCGACGCAGAGCTTGAAGCCGTTGTATTCGGGAGGATTGTGCGAGCCGGTAATCTGGATGCCGCCGACGACGGGCAGGTGGTGCAGGCTCCAGTACAGCAGCGGCGTCGGGACCACGCCAATATCGACCACGTTTGCGCCGGCATTCGTCAGGCCCTCAACGAGCGCATCATGCAACGCCCCACCGCTTGGCCGGTTGTCGCGACCGACGGAGATCGTTCCCGTGATCCCGTTGTTCTTCAGGTGCGTCGCGAACGCGCGACCGATCGCCGTGGCCGCCTCGATCGTGAGGTCGCGGTCGACGATGCCGCGAATGTCGTACTGGCGGAAAATGCCTGGATGGATGGCCATGTAGTGACTCGTGACTCGTGACTCGTGATTCATGACTCGTTACTCATTCGTGCCTGGCGACTTCGGCCACTCGCTCGCATTGCGCCGCCGAGTCACAAGTCACCAGTCACGAGTCACGATATCAGCACGATACTCGCCGCCTCCCCGATCCGGAACGCGGTCGGGGCGAAGTCAGGGTGTTACTTGCCGCCAGCCCTCGTCGGCAAGGCGGCGGCTGGTGCCATGGAAGGCAGCAGTTCGGTGCCCCCACGGGCCCATCTCACGACGGGATCCGGGAACACCCCGAAGACCAGCAACAGGACGACGGAGCCGAAGATGACCACGCGGGACATTGCGCCGATCACTGGTAAGGGCGGCGCCATTTCGGGCCGCGGCTTCATGAACATCACCATCACCACGTAGAGGTAGTATCCCGCGGAGATGGTTGTCGCGATCACCAGCAACACGGCGAGTCGGACCTGCGGCGACGCCGCGTCGATCGCCGCCTGCAGCACATACCACTTGGCGAAGAAGCCCATGCCGCCGAAGACGGGGAACCCGAGCATGGCGAGCATGAACACCGCCATCGCCACGGCGAGTCCTGGGCGCTCCTGCCAGAGGCCGTTCAAGTCCTCGACGTTTTCACGTGCGTTGGTACCGGTGCCGAGCGAAATGATGACGGCAAACGCTCCCATGGTCGCGAGCGTGTAGGCGAACAGATAGAAGAGCATCGCGCTCGCGGCCTGCGAGGTCGCGGCCGTGACGGCGACGAGCAGGAACCCGGTGTGCCCGATGCTGGAGTAGGCCAGCATGCGCTTGAGGTTGCGCTGCTGAAGCGCCACCAGGTTCCCGACGAACATCGTCAACGCGGCCAGCCACCAGAGCGCATCGTGCCATGCGACGTAGAGATGCCCGAACGCCTCGATCCAGACGCGAAGGAACGCCGCGAACGCGGCTGCCTTGACCGCGGCCGCCATGTACGCCGTGATCGGCGTTGGCGCACCTTCATAGACGTCAGGCGCCCACATGTGGAACGGCGCCGCGGCAACCTTGAACGCGAAGCCGACGAGGAGCAATGCCACCCCCACGAGCAGCATCGGACTGTCGCCCAGCGACAGCGCGGCGATGCGGCCGCCAATCGCGGACAGGTTGGTCGAGCCGGTGGCGCCGTACACGAGCGCAATGCCGTACAGCAGGAACGCGGTCGAGAATGCGCCCAGCAGGAAGTACTTGAGGGCGCCTTCCGCGGAGCGCGCCGAACGACGGTTCATGCCCACCAGCGCATAGATGGACACCGACATCGTCTCGAGGCCCAGGAACAGGACCATGAGGTCGCGCGCAGCGACCATGATCATCATGCCCACCGTCGCGAACAGCACCAGCACATGCGCCTCGGGTGCGGTGATGCCCTCGCGCGCGTTATAGTCCATCGACAGGCCGATGGCGATGACCGTCGCGAGCAGGAGCACGACGTCAGCCGCCCAGCGGAATCCGTCTACGGCGACCGGACCAGCTGTTGATTTCCACCCGGAAAGTCCGACCACGACGACTGCGACCAGCGCGAGCAGCGCTACCGTCATTGCACCAAGCGCCACGCGTCGCTGATGCGCTTCACTTTCGGGACGCCACGCCGCGTACAACAGGAGGATCATCGCACCGACGCACAGCACCAGGTCCGGCGCGATAGCCATCGTCAGGTCCGCGGGACGCGACAGGTCGAGCGTCATGCCGGCCCCGAACTGGGCGAAGATGGTGTGGATCACGTCAGCGCCCTCCGAGCATCATGGAGGCCCGCTGGCGGTCGGCGTTCCGGGTGACTTCCTGCACGAGCTTCTGCGCTGACGCTTCCATGCGATCGAGCACGGGCTTGGGATACACGCCCATCCAGATGATGCCGGCGAGGATCGGGACCAGCAGCCCCAGCTCGCGCCAGTTGAGGTCCTTGAGTTGTGCGTTCGCCGGCCGGTCGAGCGCGTTGTAGATCATTCGCTGGAGCGCCCACAGCAGGTACGCCGCCGCGAGGATGACGCCGGTGGCCGAGACTACCGTCAGCATCGGGTAGGTCCTGAACGACCCGAGCATAACGAGAAACTCCGCCACGAAACCGTTGGTGCCGGGGAGTCCGATGCTGCTCAGGGCGACAATGGTCAGGATGGTGGCGAACAGCGGCACGACCTTCGCGATCCCGCCGTAGTCGTCGATGAGTCGCGTGTGCGTGCGCTCGTAGATGATGCCGACCAGGAGGAACAGCGCTCCCGTCGAGAGACCGTGGCCGATCATCACCATCAGCGCGCCCTGCACACTCTCCACGGTCAGCGCGAAGATGCCGAGCATGACGAAGCCGAGGTGCGCCACCGACGAATAGGCGACGAGCTTCTTGATGTCCGGCTGCACCAGCGCCACGAGTGAGCCATAGATCACGCCGATCACCGCCAGCACGATGATCGTGGTGCGCACCCACGGGTACATCGCGACGCCCGGAAAGAACGGCAATGCGACGCGAAGGAACCCATAGGTCCCGAGCTTCAGCAGGATGCCCGCCAGGATGACGGAACCGGCGGTCGGCGCCTCCACGTGGGCGTCGGGCAGCCACGTGTGGAACGGGAACATCGGCACTTTCACCGCGAACGCGAGGAAGAACGCGCCGAAGAGCCAGAAGGACGCCGTGGGGGTGAGGTTCAGCGCGAGGATCGCGTCGTAGTCGAACGATGGCCGGCCTAACGGTTCCCCTGCTTCGATGCCGAGGTAGACGATCGCCACCAGCATGAGCAGCGACCCGACCATCGTATAGATGAAGAACTTCAGGCTGGCGTAGATGCGCCGTTCCCCGCCCCAGATGCCGATGATGAAGTACATCGGGATCAGCATCACTTCCCACATCATGTAGAACAGGAACAGGTCTTTCGCGACGAACACGCCCAGCATGCCCGTCGTCAGGATGAGCATCAGCGTGTGATACGCGTGCACCTTCGTCTTGACGCTCGTCCATCCGCCGAGGATCGCGAGCGGCATGAGGAACGTCGTGAGCAGGACCATCATGACCGAGAGCCCGTCCACGCCGACGGTGAAGCGCGTGCCCCACGCCTCAATCCATGGCCTGTCGAACACGGCCTGCCAGTCGGCAGACGCGACGTCGAGCGACCACCAGAGCCCGATCGAAAGGACGAACTCGATCACGAGCACGGCCAGCGTGAGGCGGCGCGCGGTCATGGCCGCGGCCTCGCCCTGTCCGGCAACCGCTCCATGCGCCCAGACGAGCAACGCGCCCAGCGTGGGAACAATCAGGAGCGCCGGCAGGATCCAGGCGTTGTAGTTCAGCGAAGCAAGGAAAGCGGCCATGGTCACCGGATTGAGAACGCGCCTAACACAGCCAGCACACCAATGACCAGCACCCATGCGTACGTGCCGACCTGTCCCGATTGCAATCGGGCCCCGACCCACCCGAGGCCGCGCATGAGGAAACCGCTGCCGTTGACGAGCAGGCCGTCAATCAGCCCGGCATCCATGCCGCGCCACAACACGCGTCGCGAGATCCCGACCACGGGCTTGACGATCGCGCGGTCGTAGGCCTCATCGACGAAATACTTGTGCTCGAGCACGCGCTCGATGCCGTGCGATTCCGGTGCCTGCGCAGCGGGAACGAGCGCCGCCGGTTTCAGTCGCGTGACCGCATAGAGAATACCCGCGACGGCAATCGCCACCGCGATTCCGATCAGCATCAGTTCCGTGCCGAGCGCGAGGTGCGCTTCTTCACCATGTGTGATGTTCAACGAGGCGCGGCCGGTCACCGGCTCGAGCCAGTGATGGAACTTCTGTCCCATCGAACCGAAAAACGCCGGGAAGTTGAGCGCACCGCCGACGGCGCTCAACACGCCTAACACCACCAACGGTGCCGTCATGACCCACGGCGCCTCGGCCAGGTGATTCCGCTCCGCTTCCCCTGACCGGTTCGGGCCATGGAAGGTGTACAGCATCATCCGCGTCATGTAGATCGCGGTCAGCAGCGCGGCGGCGAGTCCCAGCACATAGATCAGCATCAACAGCGCCGAACCGGGGATGCCTAACCACGTCGCCTC
>DATMBT010000039.1:0-3496 GCA_035559475.1 Gemmatimonadaceae bacterium | reverse complement strand
AGCCATCCACGCCCGTCGAGGCGCTCGCCGAACACGACGAACCCGAGCAAGGGCAGGAAGAGGAACACGGCGCCTCGGGCCATCGGATAGGCCAGGGACAGGTCGGCCCGCCGGTACGCTGCCATGAGCGCGGCGTAGTTGGCCAGCGCCAGTGCCGCTGCCACGACGGTTGCGCCGAGGAACGGGAGCGCGGGAATGCTGCCTGACGAGAAGATCACGACGACCGCCAGTGGCAGCAGGACCAGCGCTTCGGCGACGATGCTCAGCGCCGCAACGACGCGGCTTCCACCAGCACGCCGCAGCAGGTAGTTCCAGGTTCCGTGCAATACGGCCGACAGGATGACCGCGATCATGGCCGCGGACACCCACTGGCCACGACGTCAGGCGGCACGAAGGCGCGCCCGCCGGTTCGCCAGGCGCAGCCGGCGCCACGCCTCCCACGCGTTTGCCACGAGCACTCCTGCCAGGAGAAAATGCACCGCGCCGATAAACGCGAACACCGCGTAGCTGGCCACACCGGCGATCGCGCCGTAGACGACCTGGTCGACTCGCTTCGGAGGCGACGTCGGCGGGTCCGTCACCATGAAAAACGCAAGGAAAAGCGCCGCCTGCAGGTCGGGCGCGCGATACAGCTCGGCTACGTGCCCGGGCTCGCCGACGAACGCGGCGACGGTGGCGAGTGTGAAGTACGATCCAAGAAATGCCAGCACGCTGGATGTCTTGTTGACGCGCGCCGTGATGAACACTCCGGTCACCAACAGGGCGGCCAGCGCCGGCCATGGCAACTCGGGAAGCGCGCCCCACCAGCTCTGCCCAGTGTCGAACACGTAATAGGTGACGACGAGTGCGAGCGCCGCTGGATTGAAGACATTGGCCGAGCGACCTCGCAGCACATACTTGCTGAGCACTGCCAGCACGGAGGTGACCGCGCCCACGTACCAGCGCTCGTGGGGACTGAGGATCATGGCGATGATCAGCCCCGTGATGAGCGCGCCATCAGGAAAGAGCCATTCCTCCTCACGAAAACGGAGGATGGGTGCATCAACCAGCATCGCGGCGGCCGTGGCAGCGGCGAGGCCGGGTGCGACCAGTCTCACTCCTTCTCCGGCGGACGCAATCGCCACGAGGATCAGCAGCACGATCAGCACCAGCCCCTTCGGCGTGCGGGCGTACCGGACCAGCGCTGACCACGACGATCGAGTGATCGCGCGCGACTCGTCAGGCATGAGACCATCCCGGTGTCGCGAATTGTTCGAGCGCGGGCGTGACGAGCAGTCCCTCGACCCCGTGCCGCTGCAACAGTGCCAGTCCCTCGACGGGACCGAGAACGAAGGCCGCGGTCGACAGCGCGTCAGCCACCATTGCCGACGGAGCGATCACGGTTGCGCTGGCGATTGATGTTGCGGACGAGCCCGCCCGCGCATCCACGATGTGGTGATCGCCGGAGTCACCCGGCACCGGGCGTTCGTAATCACCGGATGTGCACACTGCGGTGTCCCGCACCCGAAGCGTGGCGAGGATGTGTTCGCGTTCGCGTGGATTCCTGATGCCAACAGACCACGACTCACCAAAGGCGTTGCGGCCGCCGAGGTAGAGATCTCCACCGGCGTCGATGGCGAAGTCGTGGAACGGTTCCAGCTCCCGCGCTGCCAGGTCGATCGCCATGCCCTTCACGACTGCACCCAGGTCGAGCACGAGCGGAGTCCGCAGCGTTACAGTCCGTTGCTCTTCGTCGATCGCGACGTCGCGATACGTCGCCGCGGTGCCGGTGTCGGTCGCTACGCGAACTATGGCTCCACTTCGATACTCACGGTTGAATCCGCGGGCCTCCATGAGCGCACCGACGGTGGGGTCGAATGCGCCGTCGGTCTCTTCCGCCACGGCGAGGGCGAACCGCACTGCCTCGAACAACAAGTCGCTGACCGGCACTGGTTCACCAACGCGCGCGCAGAGCTGGTTCACCTCGCTCCCGGGATCGAAGCGGGTGCAGCGCGAGGCCACCTCATGAAACCAGTCGAGTGCCCGGGTGACGCCCGCTTCACGCTCTTGCCTTTCGGGGCGATTCTCTCCGTGCTCGACGACCTGCACCGTGACCACGGTTCCCATCAGCGCCACGCTTCGGAGGTACGACTCGCTCACTTCGCGCGGGAGAGGGCCTCGACCACTGCGTAGTAGAAGGCGTTGGTGCTCTGCGTTGCGCCGGAGACGTAATCGACTTCGGGACTCTGCCGCGCGACCACCTGGCCGGGCAGCGCTGCGATCCAGGAGCAGGAATATCTCGTCAGGCACTGCTGAATCCACGCCCCGGTGATCCGTCCACCCTTGATCTCGACGCCCGCCATGATGTCGCCGTGCCGCGAGGTGCCCCAGCCATAGTACTCGCCGTCCTTGAGCTGCGGCTGCCTGGCACTGTCTGCGGCTGGCGGGGCGGCTGCGGTGTCGGTGCCCTGCGTCACTGGTGTCGCGATCTGCTGCGCTGGGTTCAGCGCGACCGAATCCCGCTGAGGCTCGCTCGCGGCGCCCGAGTCAACGGTCGCGACGGAGGTTGGCGCGGGCGCTGAGGGCGGAGGCGAGACGGGAACCGAAGCCGTAACCGGGCGATCCGCGCCGGGTGGGGTCGCAGGTGCCGGCGATGTCGCTTCAGGCGCATCGGCGGGCGGCGCGATCGGAATTGAGGAATCGCCGACGTTGATCACCGGTGCCATCGGTCTGCGCGCCGCCTGGTCGGCTTCGGCAAAACGCTTCGCGGCCTCGCGTGTGCGGGCATAGCCGGCCGAATACACCGTGAGGACTGCCGCGGTGCCGATGGCGACGAGGTTGTGCCTGACGAGCGGCCCGCCACGCGCGCCGCCGCGCGGTGGCCCGGGGACGCGCTGGTCGTCGTCGCCGTGCTTCTGCTTCATGATCGGGGATCCCGCAACGGAACAGTCACCATACGCCAGCAATTGACGCGCGACCGACCTGATTCGTTAGTCCGGCCGGCACTCACGATGCCTGGTAGGGAGATTCCTCACGATAGGGCGACTCGTCGTCCGGGCCGTACTTCTTCCTGGTGGCCTTCTTCGCGGTCGCCGGCTCCGGCTCAGGCAGCGGCGGCAGATCACCGACCATGTGGCGCAGGATGTCCTTGATCCCGTCGCTCAGGTGATCGCCGTACCGCAGGAGTCGTTCGGCTCGTGAGCGCTGCGCGAGCAGGAAAACGAGGAAGGGCTTGTCGGCCTTGGCCGTGTTGCAGCGCTTACAGGCAAGGACCAGGTTGTCGCGCCGGTCGTAGGCCGACTGGCCTTTGCGCGGCGTGACGTGGTCGAGGGTGAGCGAGCGCGGAGTGTACGTGACCCCGCAATACGCGCAGATGGGGCCGTGACTCTTCAGCAGCCAGTCTCGCGTCTCGCCGTAGGCGACCCGGCTGGTTGGCTGAGACGAGTGCTGGGAAGCGAGGCGCTTGGGGGGTGCGCCCCGCCCCTTTCGGCCGCCGCGTCGTCTGGCTGGGGACATT
>DATMBT010000038.1:0-4795 GCA_035559475.1 Gemmatimonadaceae bacterium | reverse complement strand
CCTGAATCAGCCCTGCTTTTTCGCGTTCGAGTCCCTGAAGCGCGTGAGCTGCTCCTCAGTAAGCACACCTTGCGCCTTGTTCGCGTATTCGGTGTTCAGCTTGCCGAGTGCGCCTTGTGCCGCGCTCAGTCGCTGCGCCAGATCACGATCAAAGATGCGCCTGCCCTGTTTCAGCACCCAGTCACGAAAGGGCGCCAACGCCGCGTCCGCGCGCGCATGGTATTCCTTCGAGATGGCATCGAGCTGGGTGCGCTGCCCGGCGGTGAGGGAGAGCGAATCGCTCGCGGTAAAGATTGGCGCGACCGGATCACGCTTGAGCTTTGCCACAGCCTCACGACGCTGCTCGTTCGTGAGCGGCCGCTCGTTGGCGGGTTCGCGCAGTCCAAGCCCGCGAGAGATCGGGTTGAGGACCGGCCCGCCGAACACGTATTCGAGTCCCAGGTACAGCTGCGTCGGTGCGAACTTCCGGCGGGCGCTCCCGAAGTTCGACGGCTGACCGAACAGCTGGTTCACGCGGTACTTGAACTGGCTGGTGGCGGGATCGAAGCCCGTGACGTACAGCAGCGTCGCGTTAGGATTGGTGCTCAGTGGTGACTGGCCGAACGGCGTGTTCTCGAGGTTCAGCGCGCGCACGAGGGCGCCGTTGGCGTTCGAAAGGTTGAACGTCAGGCGCAGGCGGTCGCTGTAGCTCCAGCCGGAGGGCGGCGTGAAGCTCGCGCTGACGTCGATGCGAGCCTGCCAGGGCGTGCGGCAGCTGTTCGCGCCGGCCATGCTGCCGAACTGCGTCGTCAGGCAGCGGCGAGCCGCCGACGGCGCGTGGGCAACCAACTCGTTGAGCTGCCTGGCGAGTGAGGTATCGACACTCGCCGGGTCGAAAATGAAAGCGCGATCGTTGCCGTTGTTTCCATCGCCGTTGATGTCGCCGCTGACACGAGGCGTCAACGGAATCCCGGAGTACAGGAACGTGTTGATGCCGAAATTGAAGCCGGCCCAGAGACGTCCGGTGCTCGTAAACCGGAACGTGTGCAGTGGATTCGAGATCGGCACCCACTGCTTCACGAACGGATCGCCCGTGGTGCCGACACGCCCATTGCCACGTTCCTCGGACTTGCCGGTGTTGAGCGAATACGTGAAGCCGACGGTGACGCGCCGGTTGAAGAGCGGGTTGGGCGGAACGAGTGACGCCTGCAGCTCTGCGCGATAGCCACGAAGGTCCGACATGAGGCTCGTGACCGTGGCGAAGTCCGGCGAAAGGCGCGAAGCCGCGGACGAGATGGATCCAGTGGAAGGCACGATCGCGTTCACCGGCGCGAACACAGGCCGGTGGTCTTCACCCGACATCATGAACTGCGGCGTGCGATTGAGGTTCAGGTCAACCGAGCTCTGCCCGTTCACGTTCCAGGAAAAGCCACCGTTGAGCGCGACGATCCATTTGCCCGGCACGCGAATGCCGTCGATCCCGACGTTGCTGCGCCAGGATAGTGGAGCGCGGAATGCGGGGTCGAAGACGCGGACAAGCGGCTTCGAGATCGAAAAGGTCGTCCCGGTGCTGCCATCGGCGCAGGCCGAGGGACCCTCTGTCATGTTGGACCAGTCGGGCACGGGAACGGCATCGCCCACGCAGGACAACGTGACGCGTGTTCCCGGCAGCCCCGTGGATTCCACCATCTCAGCGATTGAGTTCGTGCCGATGACGCCACGATAGGCGCCAAACGTGCCGGTGACCCCGATGCCGGGCAGCGTGTTCGCGCGCTGCATGGAGACGATGGATGACACCATGTCCGGCGACATGGACTGGATGGCGGACGCGGACATGCCACCTAACGTCGATGACCCGCCGGCCGTGCCCCTCCCCCGCCGCGCCGCTGACGCCCATGAGAAGCCGATGCGCGGGCTCATGCCGACGTCGAGCGGGACGTTGTCGGTGCGAACGCCAAACGCGGCATCGACCGCCGGGTTGTAACGCGGGATCGAACCCGGGTGGGCGAAATCGGCGCGGATGCCACCCTGGACCTGCCATGCGTCCGACGCCTTCCATTCCTCACCGATCCACACGGAGGAGTTGCGGGAGCGCGTGTTCCGTGCCGTGTTCGTGAGGACACGGTCGTAGGACGCCGGCCGGTTGGCTGCGAGATCCTCGATCGTCAGGTATGTGTACGAGCCGAGCAGCGGGCTGCCCGGGAAGTAGAAATAGTTGCTCCGATTGAACGAGAGCCGGCCCCCGACCTTCACCTTGTGTTTGCCACTCGAGGGAAGCCAGGACAACTCGTTCTGCAGCTCACCGTTCTGAGTCTGCTCGTAGTAGTCGCCTTCGCCGCCGCCGAAGTTGAGGGACGTAAGCCCGGTGCGTCCGTCACTGAAGTCGGTCCCCACTCGGACAGATCCTCCAGGCAGCAGCGTATACGGGTACGAGTCGTCCGAGTAATACTCGTAACCGACCGTCAGTTCGTTCAGCAGCCCGCGAATGTAGCTCGTGGTGCGGAGCCCGAATGAATGCGAGGTCACCGAGAGCTCGTTGACGCGCGTTGGGAACGCAACCTCGGAGGCGTTGTTGCCGATGTTGTTCTGCCACCGGCCGTTGTGCGACAGGCGGACAGACGTGGTGGCGTTAGGCGCGAAGTCCAGCACCTCGGTGGTCCGGAACTGGCGATTGCGGCCATCGACCGGTGCCCCCGCAATCGACAACGGGACGCCGATGTCCTGTAACGCAGACGTCACGACAGCCACCGAGTCCAGGCTGACGCCGCGCTGCGCCAGGAGCGGTCCGCGAGGCCGCAGGAGTGAATACCATTCGCGCGCTTCGTCCTCGACCTGCCAGGACAGGTTGTAGCGCAGTCTCTGCTTGATGATCGGACCGTTGATCGTCCCGCTCTGGCTGACTGGTCGCGAGACGGGACGTGTCCATGTGGGATCGTCCCAGACCAGTCCACGGTTCGACGTGGAGAGTCGGACGCTGCCGCCGAAGATGTCGGTGCCACCGCGCAACGTTTGCGACACGTTGCCGCCCGAGAAACCACCGCGTGCAGGATCAGCGGACGACGTCACGACGCGGACCGATGCCACGGCGTCAGGCGGAAGGCCACCGCCGCCACCTCGCACGGAAATACCGTCCAGCGTCGTGATGTTCTGCGCCGCGCCCAGCACCGAATATGACGAGTCGTCCATTGACGAAATGCCGGGAATCGACAGCAGCAATTCCATCAACCGCGACGGATCGGCAAGGAACAATGAATCGGCCAGCGCGCCCACGCCGACTTCGCCGATCGCCGATCGTTCCCCGATCATGGGCCCGACCGTCACGACCACCCGCTCGAGCGTCGTGGACACGGGCTGCAGGTAGACGTCAGATCCCAGGACGGGCGACAGTCCAACGCGCGAAAGGCGGAACGACGCCGTCAGGAACCCAACACGCCTGACGGCAACGAGGTACTCCCCCTCCGCCTGCGGGAAAACCAGGGTGTACGAGCCCCGGACATCCGTGCGCGCGCTCTGCATCATGCGCGACACCAGGCCTGTTACCCGGACTTCAGCCTGCGCGATGGGAAGACTGTCGGGCCCCAGGACTCGGCCCCGAATGATCTCCGTCGCGCTCTGGGCCAGCGCGACGGCCGCGGAACCGAGGAGCAATAGAATCGCGCCCCCGATTGGTAAGAGGGCGCGTGACTTCGAGGGGTAAGCGGGACGAATCGATTGCACGTATGGCCTGTCAGAATGAAACGCTCGTCATGCGCTTGTCGTTGGCACCAGCCGCCCTGAATTAGCGCCTCAATTGGACACCGCGTGACGGGCAACCGTTGGGAATCGGTTCAATTCGTCCAGGTAGTTGGCTCCTCGCAGTTTACAAAGTCCGGCAAACAACCTTTCACGCGGAGGCCGCGGAGGGCGCGGAGGTTCGCGATGGAAGATTCTTTCCCCCGTGACCCCCGTGTCCCCTGTGGTAAAGTGTTTTACGGCACCTTCGAGTCGATTCGGGGGCAACAACCCAAACGAGGCGCAGCCCTGGCGCCAGATCAGCCGTTCGTTCGCTTTTCCAGTGCGGCAAGTAGCGAGGGAATGAGTCCCCCGAAGGCGCCGTTGCTCATGACCAGGATGACATCCTGGGCCCGTGCCCTGGTCGCGAGAAGCTCGACGATTTCCTCCACGTGGGCGTGCGCGCTCGCCTGGATGCCACGCCGGCTGATTTCGCGCACGATAGCCGGCACGTCGAGCTGCTGGTCCACCGGAACCTTGTCGTGCGGTTCCGGAAGTCGGATTGTGACGACGTCCGCGTGGTCGAACGCCCCAGAGTACTCCGCCTGGTGAATGTTGCGGCGACTCGTGTTCGATCGAGGTTCGAACACGGCCCAGAGCCGGCGATCTGGATAGCGCTGGCGGATGCCGGCGATGGTCTCCCGCACGGCCGTGGGATGGTGCGCGAAATCGTCGATCACCAGGACGCCGCCGGCATATCCGCGCGGTTCCTGTCGCCGCTTGACACCGAGGAAGTTCGCAAACCCGCCCGCGATCACGTCGGGCGTCAGGTCCAGGGAGCGCGCCGCGGCCCACACGCCAACGGCGTTTTCGACGTTATGCATTCCCGACATCGGCAGGAGCACGGGCGTGGCTTCCCCACGTGGACCTGCGATCACGAAGCGAGCGCCGTCCTCCGCGAACGTGACATCCTGGGCGCGGTAATCGGCGTCCGCAGATGCGCTGTACGTCGCGACGATTCCCTTGCTCGCGGTCCGCGCGATCTCGACCGCGCGCGGGTACGTCGCGCTCACACCCAGCCAGCCGTTGGCAGGTAGCGTCAGGC
>DATMBT010000037.1:0-5572 GCA_035559475.1 Gemmatimonadaceae bacterium | reverse complement strand
GTGGACGGCGCTCCTTCGGCCACTGGCAGGGGAGTCGTTCTTCGAGACGCTGGAGCGGGCAGGGAACTACGGGGTTCCGCTGGCGCTCATCCTCCTGACGGCCATGCCCCGGTCGCTCAGCGGGCTTGGCCGCCTCCTCGACGGCCCCGCGACCGGCGATCACGCACTCGTTAGGGCGCGTGCGGTCCTCAAATGGACGACGGTACTGCTGCTGCTGGGTCACGGCGCGCTCGGCGTGAGCGGCAAGGCGATGTTGACGGGCCACTACGCGACGATCGGCCTGTCGGCGGCAACGACGGTGATGGTCGGCTGGTTCGAGATCGCCCTCGCTGTCGCCGTGGCGGCGCGACCGCTCGCGGGCCTCCTGGTGTTCATTGCGGCGTGGAAGCTCGGCAGCGAGTTCCTGTTTGTCGTCGCTGGCGCGCCGGTATGGGAGTTTGTCGAACGGGCAGGGAGCTATGCCGCTCCACTCGCCCTGGCATTCCTGAACCGGGACCGCCTGGCTCGCCCCAATCGATAAAGGCACGGTCGGGAATCTGGTCGGTGGCGTCCGTCCAATCTGTGACAGGACCAAGCTCGGAACTCCCGCCGGAGCCCGACTCAGTGACGCACAGCTACGACCTGCACGGCGCCCTGGATGGTGATACCAACGAGGGTGACACAGACATTGCAGACCTGGAACCCGAAGAGAACGGGTCAGCCCCTGCTCCCGGTGCGCTGGTCGCAATGCGGTACGACACGAGGCCGATATCCAGGGACATAACCTTCGGCAATCCCGTCGTGGACACGCGCGGCGCGGTGTCTCTTTGCCGGTATCAGATCCCTGCACCGGTCGATATCGGCCCGATCAGGATCGCAGAACTGGAGCTCATCGCCTGGTCCGACAGCCGCTTCACGTTCTGCTGGGAAGCCCACAACAGGTCGCGTAAGGCGCCGTTTTCGGTCGCCTTCGAAGGCAAGTGGATGTATCGCGACGTGGGTTACGAAGCCGTAAGCGAGCTTGGTGTTCCCGGTTTTGACTATTTCCGCATCGGCCGTCAGCGTTGGGCGCGGCGTACGCGCCGCCGTTACAACACGGCGTTCCACACACACTTCGCGCTCCTCTGTCGCAAGGACGTCCAGGGAGTGGTTCGACTCACCGTTCAGCGAGACGAGTAGCGAGCGTCAGCGTGGTCGGGGCAGGCGCTGGAGTGAGCGAGCTACGAGCCTTCCCGGTGCGCCTTGCGCGCGCTGTCGCCCCTCTCGTCAATTGCAGCGACCGGGAACGTTCCCTTCGCTCATCCCCGCTTATGCGTCCGAGATTCCTCCCCGCCACGGCGATCGCGGTCGCCGCGCTCTTCGCCCGTCCCGCCGTCGCGCAGTCCGACCCGCGCTTCGAGTCACTCGTTACGCTCACCCGCACGAAGATGACGGAGTTCGGCGTTCCCGGCGTCGCCCTGGGCATCGTGCATAACGGGACGGTGAGTATCCGGGGGATCGGCATCACGAACGTCGAGGACTCGCTGCCTGTCACGCCGCACACCGTTTTCCCGATTGCGTCCATCTCCAAGACGTTCGCGGCTACGGCGATGATGCGGCTCGTCGAGCAGGGAAAGGTCGACCTTCGGGCACCGGTCCAGAAATACATCCCGGAGTTCCGGGTCCGCGACCCGGCGGCGACTCGCGAGGCAACGGTCTGGCATCTTCTCACGCACACCGGCGGCTGGGAGGGGCAGGTCTCCGGTCCCGACCGGGGCCCGGAGACGCTGGCGAACTTCATCACTACGATCACGGACCTCATGCAGGTCGCCCCACCCGGCGCGGCGTGGAGCTACAACAACGCCGGGTTCAGCATTGCCGGCCGCGTGATCGAAACCGCGACGGGGACGTCGATCAACCGCGCCCTGCGCGACCTCGTGTTCCAGCCGTTAGGCCTCGAGCACGCCGGGACGACCGCCGGTGACTTCATCGTCAATCGCTTTGCGGCGGGTCACACGGTGCGTAACGGGTCGCCGGCGCTCAACCGTCCGTTCTCGCCCTCAACCAGTGTGACGGCAGGCGGCGTCGGCATCTGCATGACCGACCTCCTGGCCTATGCCCGTTTCCACATGGGCGATGGACTGTCCGCGAGCGGTGAGCGGGTGCTGAAGCGCGAGTCACTCGAACTGCTCCGCACGCCGCAACTCCGCAAACAGGCGAACGATGACGACATGGGCATCGGCTGGCACCTGCGGACGGTGGGCGGCGTCCGCACGGCGTCACACGGCGGGACGTTAGGCGGCCATATCCTCCTCCTCGAGATCGCGCCGGAGCGCGATTTCGCCATCGCCATCCTCACGAACGCCAACAGCGGCTGGCGCGTGATACAGGACGTGGAGCGTGAGGCCCTGAAGGCGTACCTTGGCGCGAGTTACGCCACCAACCAGGCGATCGCGCATCGCGGGCTTGTGGAGACGCTGCCCGCGGTCGAGCCACTGGCGCAGCAACCCGATCCGGCGCCGTACGTGGGCACGTTCCTGCGTCCCAGCAACTCGGTGGTGGTCCGCGCGGACGGAAACAAGCTGGTCGTGCAGGAGCGTCCCAACACCGGACAGCCTGGCGCCGAGATGCCCGTGTCGTTCTACGGCCCGGATCGCGTCGTGGTGACGGACGGTTCGCAACGCGGGCAGTCAATCGAGTTTGTGCGCGACGCGTCCGGACGAGTGAACTGGGTCCGTGTGGTCGGGCGTGTCGCCGTGCGGTCGTCACCACCGCCCCGGGATTCTCCGGAGCCTTGATGCGGTCCGACGCGAAAAGCAGGTCCTGATACTGACAAACGGGAGGGAAGTGATCGCGTTTCTGGGTTCGCGTTAGGTAGTTCCAATGGAACTCGGGCGCTGTCGAACGGTACGCGATTAATCGCGCGTTGCAGCTTGTGGTGCAGGGCGCCATGGTAATGGAACCTGCAACACGGTCCGGAACTTTTGACCAGTTCCGGCGTCTGCCTTGCATGACGCACGAGCTCCCTGGAGACGTTAGGCCCCCCGCGAAGGTCCCGGTCGAAGGACAGACGTATCTCGTCTTCGAAGGGGACTTTCCCGCGGAACGCGCCCGGATTGGCGATGATGCCGATCCGGAGAATCCGGCCGGTCACGAGGTGGCCGCATTCCTGCTCGGCGCGCTTGATCCTTCGAGTGGAACGTCTCGTGTCTCGAAGGAGGAGGGCGTGGGCTGGGCGTTCAACAGCCGGATCGGCAGGATCACGGTCAACGTGCTGGTACAATTCGTGGATCACTGGCTGGTGATCGTGAAGGAATCCGCCGATCTCCCCCGCTCGAGTCGTGGGAGCCAGTATGACGTCGCGGTGCTCCAGGCGTGTGAACGGATTCATCGCGCCGTGTCCGCATTGCCTCACGTGACGAGGATGCGGTGGTTCACGGACGCTGAATACGAGTCGATCGATGAGGTGTTCGGCGAATAGTCAGCGCGTAGCGCCGAACCGGTCATGCCCGAGCATGGTGAAGAAGACACCGAGTGTTCCGCGAAGCTGCGTGTGATGGCCGACTCCGGGGAAAAACGCATCACGACGCGAGAGCAGGTAGCGCAGCGCGATCGCCTGCTGCTGGTGGAATCGCATGGTGAACGCGGCATCCAGCCGGAAGATGTTATCATGGCCGCTGGTGCCGGCCACGTCGCTCACGAAGTACTCGCGACCACTGAGGTCGAGTGCGGCCCGGTCGCTGAAGATCAGCCGCGACGCCAGGACCGCCTGCGGTGCAATGCCGTAGTGGTAATCGTCCGGATCCACACCGGTGACGGCGCCCGCCGCGGCAAAGCCGGCGCCGCCAAGCGCGGTCGCCTGCAGGGCGAAGGCATCCGACGGTTGCCACTCCGCCGTGGTACCTAACGCCAGTGCCGTGCTGGAGACGCGGAACAGCTGCGGCGCGATGTAGTCGTAGTTGCCGTAGAGACCCCAGACGCCGTTATACGTGTCGCCCCAATCGTAGTTATGCCCGATGAGCAACCCCCGCAACAGGACGCTCTCGAAGCCACTCCCCGTGGTGGCTGTTGCCTGCAGCGAGAAGTAATCGAACGGGCGCGCGTATTCGTAGCCGTCCTTGCCCGGCAGGCCATACTCCATCGAAATATCGAATACGCCCTCGGTCGGCTGAAATACGACGGCGGCAGCCCCCTAGGTGTTCGTGGTTCCACTCGCTCCTATCTGAATGCGGCGATAATAGGCAGCATCGCGACTGGGATAGATCGCGTCGAACCGATCGGATACCCGCCGCGTGGTGGCGAGGGAAGGCGACGTTGCTGCCGTGACCAGCCTCCGGCCGGCGCCGGGTGAACTGGGGCCGCTCTCCAGGATGAGGCTCGCGGTGCGAAACAGCGCTTCGCCAAGGAATGACCCGGCGATGCCGCTGGCGATCTGGTCGTTCCAGGAGGGTGGCGTGGTCTCGCCGGCAATTTCCCACAGGGCGCTGCCGGCGAACGTGTATCCCAGAGACGTCCAGAAGTTGAGCCCGGCCGACCGCGCGAATCCGTGGTACATCGACCCTTGGTACGGATGGCCGAACTGGTTGATCTCGAACGGATCGTTTTCGACGACCCACCGCGAGTTCAGGTTGTCCTTCATGGACTGCAGCGACGTTTGATAGGAGCTGCCTAACACCAGCCGGTCGAAGAGGTTGAGCATCGCCTCGAAGGCAACGATCTCAACGGCGGGCAGGAGGTAGCTCTTTTCTCGCTCAACCTGTGCGGGCGCCGCACAGGGAAACAGCACGATCGAGGCTACAGCTGGTTGCCACCCGCGCACGCCGAACCTCCGTGTTGAGACAATGGTCCCGGTCCCGAAGCGCAGGCCCGTTCAGGAATAGCCCGGCAAATGGAGTATGTTCCTCTCGCCGATCTCGACCGCGAGTATTGCCGGGATCGGCGGAGGCGTCTTCAATCCATTCTGGATGAACCTGGGCAACGTCGTTGGGCAGGACGCATCACACCTCTGTTCACCGGCTGACGCCGAGTTGCTCAGCGTCAGCGTCCATCGCGACGTGGTGGAGCCGTTCCGCGACCTGCACGCTGCCGCTGCGAACGAGGGATTCGACGTCAGCATCCTGAGCGGCTTCCGGAGCTTCGAGAAACAGCTCTCGATCTGGAATCGGAAGGCGCGCGGCGAACTGGCTGTTCTCGATAGCAGCGCGCGACCGCTCGACATAACGACGCTCAGCTCTCGCGAGCTGACGTTCGCCATCCTTCGCTGGTCGGCGCTTCCCGGCGCTTCCCGACATCACTGGGGGACCGACATCGATGTCTTCGATGCGACCGCGAGACCTTCTGGTTATGAGATCGAGCTCATTCCGGGAGAATACGAAAACGGCGGTTTCTTCGCGCCATTCAGCGAGTGGCTCGACGCGCGGATTGCGAACGGCACGTCCTTCGGCTTCTTTCGTCCCTACGATCGTGACCGGAATGGTGTGGCGCCCGAGCGGTGGCACCTGAGTTACGCGCCTGTCTCGACCCAATTTGCACACATGCTCTCACCCGACCTGTTGCGGAAAACCATTCAATCGGCTGACATGATGCTCAAGGATGTCGTGCTGACGAGCCTCGA
>DATMBT010000036.1:0-5941 GCA_035559475.1 Gemmatimonadaceae bacterium | reverse complement strand
AAGCGTGCGCTCAAGGAGAACGACGCGCTGCTCAAGGGCCTCAACATCGCTGAGGGGAAGGTGACCTACCCTGGCGTGGCGGAAGCGTTTGGCATGGAGCTTCATGATCCTTCCAGGTTGCTCGGCTGAGTGCTGAGTGCTGGGTGCTGGAGCCATTTGCTACGTGCGAAGCACCAGCAACAAAGCCCCAGTACCCAGCACTCAGCACCCAGCGATTCTGCATGAACGTTCTGATCTCCCGCCTTGCCTCGAACCCCGACCTGCCGCTTCCCTCGCGGCAGAGCGCGCACGCGGCGGGGTACGACGTCGCATCGGCGGAACCGGATTTCGTCCTCGCGCCAGGCGAACGCCGTGCGATCGGGACCGGACTGGCCTTCGAGCTGCCCGAGGGGTTCGAGATGCAGGTCCGGCCGCGCTCCGGGCTCGCGCTCAAGCACGGCATCACGCTGCCTAACGCCCCGGGGACGATCGACGCCGACTACCGCGGGGAGCTGAAGGTGATCCTGCAGAACGGCGGCGCCGAGCCGGTCACGATCCGGCGTGGCGAACGCATCGCGCAACTGGTCTTCGCGCGCCACGAGTCTCCGGCGATGCTGGAAGTTGACGGTGTGGGCGAAACCGCGCGTGGCGCTGGAGGTTTCGGCAGCACAGGGCGGTGACCAGGTCGAAGACGAAAAACCAAAGACCAAAGTAAAGGCCGGGTAATTCTGGTCTTCAACTTTGGTCTTCGACTTTCTTCCTGATCCCGCCCGGGACCTGGCCTGTGTTACCGGCCAGGCCCGCGAGCCGACCAGAGGTTCCGTAAATCTATTTGCGGAAGTACACGAGGATGTCGCCGTCCGCGAGTATATCGACCGCCATCACGTTGTTCACCGTCGGTTTGGCCGCGTGCGCAGCCAGCGCGGCGGTGTAGGCCGGGTTGGCGCCGAGCGCGGCGCGCAGTTCGGTTATGTGATCCTTGTGCTTGTCAAACGCGGTGATGATGGCGAGGCCCTGGTTCGGGCCGATGACCGAGTTGGCGTCGACGACACGTATCTGGTCCGCCGTGACGTTGGTGCGTTGCTTGACCTTGTCAGTGGCCGTGGGCGTGGCTTCGATGGACGACAGGAGCGATGTGTACGACGGAGCGCGGGCAACAGTGCCTGCGGATTTCAGCGTATCCTGCGCGTTCGCGGACTGGCCGGCCAGCGCCACCGCCACGAGGGTTAACGATCCGATGAGCAGGGTTCTCTTCATGATACCAACTCCATGAGGGACCGCAGTGGCCCCCGCCTGCGGCACTGTGCTGCGTGGCAATGACATCAGGGGCCGGGATGCCGAGCCATGAGGATCGCCCCGGATGGACCCTCCGCGCTGCGACCCACGTCACCGAAGCCACGCCACGTTAGGCAGGCGCGGCCGTGCCTAACGCTTGAGCGCGTGTGGGGACATGGAGCGCACAATGACAGGCTCGGGCGTGTACACGGTACCGGCACCTTCAACCGCGCGAGGCACCCGACCCGTCCGGGTTGCTGGGTGCTCATGGCCGTCAGGGAACGCACAGCGGTACCGGTCACATCGACTTTGTGCCCTAATCCATTGCTGGCGCGTCAATGGATTAACCTCCAGCAATGCGTCAACCGAACCGCCTAGGTTGTGGAAAGGCAATGTCTTGCGACACTGATAGGGTGCCACTAGGTTACGCGGCGTCCGCCCCCATTCGTCCCTCGGCTCCAGGCGCGGTCTCCGCGTCTCCTGCACCATAAATGCGCTGGCCATTCCTGAAAGCGGGGGCCTTGTTCCCCGCCAATGCGATCGCGGTCGACCTCGGCACTGCTAACACGCTCATCTACGTGAAGGGCGAGGGCATCGTCCTCAACGAGCCCTCCGTCGTCGCCATTGATCGCGAGACCAAGCGCGTCAAGGGAGTCGGGCTCGAGGCCAAGCGCATGCTGGGGCGTACCCCGGACGGCGTGATCGCGGTTCGGCCCATGAAGGACGGCGTAATCGCCGACTTCGACGTGACCGAGAAGATGCTCCGCTACTTCCTGGAGCTCATCATCCGGAACCGGATGTTCAAGATCAAGCCGCGCGTGATCGTCTGCGTCCCGTCCGGGATCACCGAAGTGGAGAAACGCGCCGTGCGCGACTCTGCGTTAGGTGCCGGGGCCAAGGAAGTCTTCATGGTGGCCGAGCCCATGGCGGCCGCGATCGGGGTCGGGCTGCCGATCGAGACGCCGACCGGGAACATGGTCATCGACATCGGTGGTGGGACGACGGAGATCGCGGTAATCGCGCTGTCGGGTATCGTGTCCGATACCTCCATTCGGACGGGCGGCGACGAGCTGGACACCGCCATCGTCCAGTTCATGCGGAAGAATTACAACCTGCTCATCGGTGAGCCGACCGCGGAGCAGATCAAGGTCGGCATTGGTTCGGCGGCGCCGGTGGGCGACGAAAAGGAAATGGACGTGAAGGGGCGTGACCTCGTGTCAGGCATCCCGAAGACCGTCCGCGTCCATTCGTCGGAAATCCGCGAGGCGATCCAGGAGCCGATCCAGCAGATCGTTGACGCCGTGCGGCGCGCGCTCGAGATCACGCCGCCGGAGCTTGCCTCCGACATCGTCGATCGTGGCATCGTCATGACCGGCGGTGGAGCGCTCATCCGCGGACTTGACCTCGTGCTCCACCAGGAGACGGGGCTTCCGATCCACGTTGACGAGGACCCGCTCACCTGTGTCGTGCGGGGCACTGGGCGCATCCTCGACGACGAGGAGAAGTACTGGTCCGTGCTGCAGACCTGAGACTGCCGTGGCGCGGGCTACCCGCTCCAGCGCGCGCGTCGACACGGTCCTCCTGGCCGCCTGCATCGTCGCGTCCCTCCTCTGCCTCGTATTGCCGACGGGAACGCGCCAGACCTTCGCCGACAACATTCGCCAGACGTTCATCGCGCCGTTGATCTCGCTCCAGGTCCAGGCCGAGCGAGCTCGCGGCGCGTTCATCGTTCGCGACATCACCGCGGCGCGTCTCGACAGCCTGATACTGAAGAATGCCGACCTGCGGGACATGGAGCTGGAGAACGGGCAGTTGCGCGCCCTTCTCGGGCTGGGCGCTCGCCTCCGGAACGGGTTTGTGGCGGCCGAGGCACTCCACCGCCCCGAGATGGGCGAAGCGCAGACCGTGGTGATCACGGCTGGTACGCGGGCCGGCGTCGTTGAACGCTCCGCGGTGGTCGCACCCGAGGGCCTGATCGGCAAGGTGATTGGTACGGGGGACCAGACGAGCACTGCGATTCTCTGGACGCACCCGGACTTCGCCGTAAGCGCCATGAGTGCGAATGGCAACGTTTTCGGGATCATCAAGCCGCACGTTGGTGCGGACGTGGAGCGATTCATGCTGGAGCTGCGTGGCGTCGCGTTTCGCGACTCGCTGCTCCCTGGTATCGAGATCCGGAGCTCAGGGCTTGGCACCGTTTTCCCGCGCGGCATACCGATCGGAACGGTCGTAAAGGACATAACGACGCCCGGCGCGTACTCGCGCACGTACCTGGTACGGCCCATGGTGATGCCGGCGGACGTGACGGTCGTGATGGTCCTGCTCCCCACTTCGGGGAACGTCGAGTCGGTGTGGAAGGCGCCGTCGGCGGACTCCATGCGCAAGGCCATCGGTAATTCAAGCGACTCACTCGCCCGCGCCCGGCGGGACACGATGCCCGGCGATTCCGTGAGCCGCCGGCCGTGAGGACGTATTCGTTCCTCAAGGGCACCGGGGTGTTCGTGCTCCTCGTCGTCCTGCACTACACGGTTCGTCCCCTCATCGGTGCGCGGATCTCGATCGACTTTCTCGTCCTCGCCGTGCTGCTCACCGCTGTTCATGTGCGGCCCGGCGTCGCTGCGCTCATCGGGTTCGCGACCGGCTTGATCGCGGACTCGCTGACGCCGTTGTCGTTCGGTGCGGGCGCGCTGGCAATGACCGGTGTGAGTGCGGTAGCATCGTGGCTCAAGTCAACCGTGTTTGGCGATAACCTGTTGCTTCAGGCGATCTTTCTTGCCGCGGGGAAACTGGCTTTCGATTTCGTATACCTGGTTGCCGAGCGTCGGCTGGGATTGGGCGACCTGCTCGTGCAGTTGTTTCTCTGGTCTCCGTTGTCGGCTGTTGCGACCGGCCTGGTTGGTGTGCTGGTCGTGCGGACCTTTCGCATCTCGATGGAGTCCCGCCGGTGAGCCTTCACCCGAATGCCCTCCAGAAGCGCGGGCGGTCGGCCGGTATTCTTGCCGGCCTGGCGCTTGGCGTACTGCTCGCGGCGTTTTTCCGCGCGCAGGTCATCGAACATGCGGAGTATGCGCTGCAGTCGGATGACAACCGGCTGAACGAGGTCACGTTGCCCGCGCCACGCGGGATGATCCTCGACCGGAACGGACAGGTCATCGCCGAAAACATCCCGGGCTACACGGTCTCGATCCTGAGTCCCGGAACGGACTCGCTGCGAGCCGCGCTCCAGCGACTCTCGTCGATCGTGCCCCTGTCGGACAGCCAGGTCGAGGTCGTCGTCAGGCGGTTCCGCGCCGCACGGTCGCGGCCGGCGGTGATCCTGAGTGATGCCACGTTCGAGCAGGTGTCGATGCTCGAGGAAGAGCGCAGCCGGTTCCCGAGCATCGTCATCCAATCCGCGCCCAAGCGACGCTATCCCGACGGCAAGGCGGTCGCATCGATCGTTGGCTACACGGGTGAAATCAACGAAACCGAGCTGGCTTCCGAGACCTTCAAGGACTACAAGCCCGGCCAGCAGATCGGGCGGGCGGGCCTCGAGAAGCAATACGAAGCCGTCATCCATGGCAAAGACGGGTCCCGCTTCGTCGAAGTGGACGCACGCGGCCGAGTCGTCAGGCAGGCCGGCGCGCGGCCGGACCGGCTGCCCGAGGCGGGCCCCGACCTTCGCACGAGCATAGACCTCGATCTGCAGCGCTTTACGGCAACGCTCTTCGACTCGACCATGCAGGGCGGGGCGGTGGCGATGGACCCGAAGACGGGCGCCGTGCTCGCGTTGCACAGCTCCCCGATTTTCGACCCTAACGATTTCATCGGCGGGATCTCGGACAGCAAGTACCAGGCGCTGCGCAGTGATCCGCGCCGGCCGCTGTACAACAAGGCGCTGCAGGGGCGGTACCCGCCGGCGTCGACGTTCAAGCTTGCGACGGCCATCATCGCGATGCAGGCGGGCGTTGTTGGCCTGGATGATCGCATGGAGGAGCCCTGCCGCGGCAGCTACCAGTTCGGCAACAGGGCGTTCCGGTGCTGGGAGAAGAAAGGCCACGGATCGCTCACGCTGGCGCAGGCGATCGAGAAATCGTGTGACGTCTACTTCTACCAGCTTGGCCTGAAGTTGGGCCTGAACAGGTTCCTCGCTGGCGGTACCGCGCTGGCGTTCGGGAAGTCGACGGGTCTCGACTTGTCGGAAGAGAACCGCCCGGGGTGGCCCGAGGCGACGTCTTACTTCGATGCGCAGTACGGCAAGGGAGGTTGGACCAACGCGGTCACGCTGAACCTTGCGATCGGGCAGGGCGAAAACGACCAGACCGTGATCAACATGGCGCGATTCTACACGGCGCTGGCCACCGATGGTTATGCCGTGCGACCGCACATCGTCAACAAGCCGGTCGAGAGAACGAAACTGTTCGATCTGACACCGGAGCAGATGGCGGGCCTGCGCGAAGCGCTGGCCGGCGTGGTGACGACTCGCGGTACCGCCGCCAGCGCGGCACTCAAGGGAATCGAGGTCGCGGGAAAGACTGGTACGGGACAGAACCCCCACGGCAAGGACCATGGCTGGTTCGTCGGGTTCGCGCCAAAGGACAACCCGACGATTGTCGTGGCCGTGCTCGTGGAGTTCGGTCAACACGGGTATGTCGCGGCACGCATCGCGACGAAAATGATGGAGCGTTACCTGAAGGCGACCATTACG
>DATMBT010000035.1:0-4125 GCA_035559475.1 Gemmatimonadaceae bacterium | reverse complement strand
GCAGGGACGATTCTTCTTTGAGCGACGTGACAGGGCGAGCCTCGAGAGAGCGCGGGACTATTTCGAGCAGGCCATCAGGCGGGACTCGAACTACGCCCGGGCGTGGGCGGGGCTCAGCGATGCCTACAGTCACAGTGCTACCTTCGGGTACGCGTCGCCGAATTCGGTGTACGGGCCGGCGAAAGACGCCGCGCTTCGCGCGCTCGCGCTGGACAGCACGCTGGTCGAGGGTCACGTCGCGCGCGGGTTCGTGGCGATGTTCCTCGAACGTGACTTCGCGACGGCCCGGCGTTCCCTCGACCACGCGCTCGAGCTGGATCCTCGTTATGCGCCCGCACACCAGTTCAAGGCATGGTACCTGGTGTCTGCCGGTCGCGCGGAAGAGGCCGTCGAGGAAATGCGCAACGCGATGCAACTGGATCCGTTTTCACTGGTGATCAATGCGCGCATGGCAACCATGTGGTACTACGCGCGCCGCTACGAGGAAGCACTCGCCCAGGCCAACCACACCCTCGAACTGGATTCGACGTTTTTTCATGGGCGAGCCGAGAAGGTGCGCGCGTTCATCGCCCTTGGTCGCTGCGCCGAAGCGCTCGCGATCATCGAGAAGGATCCACCGCAACTCGCCGCTCCCTTCCGTGGCCAGAACGGCAAGGCGTACGCACGCTGCGGCCGTCGTGACGCAGCAATGGCGGACATCAATCGGCTTCGCGCGGAGGCGGCCGCAGGCCGGTACGTGACGCACTATGCGTTTGCGTCGATTTTCGCGTCCCTGGGAAACAAGGACGAGGCGATCAAGGAACTCGAGCTGGCCGACGATGAACGGGCGTGGCCGTTGTTCGCCTTACTGCTCGAGCCCGACTTCGATGCCTTTCGCTCCGATCCCCGGTTCCTGCGCCTGCTCGACCGTATCGGCCTGAAGCCCTGACCGCGCGGTTCTCGTCAGGTGGTGCCGAGCTGTTTTTCCAGCAGGGCGAGGCATTCGGTTGCGAGTGAGGCCGTGTTGAACTGGCGACCATCCGTCGCTTGCCACAGGCACTCGTCTACCGGAGGCTCGATGGGATGCAGGATGAGCTCCGTGACCACGGTGGCGCCTTTCGTGTCACGCGTGGCTCCCCGTCGTGCTACGGTGCCTCGCCAGACGATGATATGGAGCTCGCCGAGGGAGTGCTTGGCCTCCTCCGCGAACCACGAGACGCTCACCGCGCAGCCCGTGGCCTGGAGCACGCACCCGCTGGGCGACCGGTGCTGCTCGACCGGACCCTGCAACTGTTCGACCCGCCGCAACACGCGCTCAGGGGCCAGTTCATCGAGCAGCGCGGTGACTGAGCGCTGCACTGCATTCTTCGCCTTGTTGGTAGGCGCCGCGCCCCGTGGCGGGACAATGCGATTGTCTGGTTCGTTCATGTGTCCACCAAGTTAGCGCAGGGACCATGCAACTGGCCTGCCCTCAGGGCCTCCTGAGCGCGCGCGTAAGTGCCCGGTCGAGCGCATTCGCGAACGCCTGCTTCTCGCGCTGGCCGTATGCGCCGTGGCCGCCGGTATCGACCCCGGTGGCCCGCAAGCCATCCATGAAGTCCCTCACGGAGAGCCGCTCACCGATGCTTTCCTCCGTGTACGCCTCGCCTCGAGGATCGATCACCGCCACACCTTTCGCCACCAGAAGCGCCGCCAGCGGAATGTCCTGTGTCACCGCCACGTCTCCCGACTCGGCGTGCTCGGCGATGTACCGGTCGGCGGCATCAGATGAGCCGTCAACGCGGATGGCGCTCAGGTGGACATAACCGGCGGGGATTGTGACCCGCGCGTTGGCCACCAGGACGGTATCCAGCTTCAGGCGATCCGACGTGCGGAAACAGATCTCCTTCACAACCTGTGGAGCCGCATCGGCATCAATCCAGAGTTTCATGAACGAAAGGTATGGAGTGCGTCCCGTTAATTCGTTTTGATCCGCGTTTCAAGATGTGGCGTGGTCTCTACGCGGTAGTGGACTTCAAGTGTGAGTCATCGACGCCGTATTCCGCATCGCGCGGCTGGCGTCACGCAGGACACACTCGCGAGGTGAGCCTGGACCAAATGTCGCATTCATCGCGCGTTTGGTTGCGACAACGCCGGACACACGTCCGCCCTTTATGGACGCCAGAGTGGACGCCAGCAGAGCGAGGTGAGCACGTGCCTGCGTATGACAAGGTGAAAGTCTGGGAAGTCGACGAAACGCCCCGCCCACGTTCCCGTCCCCCGCTGCCGTCACGGCCTCGAGGCCCGGACAGTACCAGGAGCGGGCCGCGTCGATTCGACGACACCAAAGAGCGCGCCGAACGGAACGCGAAACTCGGTGTCTGGGCACGGCTCCTCGCCGTCGCCCTGCTCGGTGGCGCGATCTTGTGGTGGCCCTACGTCCGGAGTTGTGGCTTCGGGCTGGCGGCCTACCTGGCTGCGTCAGCCATGATCGTCGTCGGTGGAATCTGGGTCGTGGCATGCACCTGGATTCTCCGCATGGCTCGCACGCACGCGGTCGCAATGCTGGTTGCGCTCTGGGGTGTGAGCCTCATTGCCATCGAAGTACTGCCGCGAGTGGGGTACGCGGCGCAGTCAGCGACCTGGCTCTGTCGCTGACCGCCGCGGCCGCGTAACGGCCGTGGCCTGTAGAAGGCTTGGAACGGGGTGGACTACGATCGTGCCTCAGGCGTTGCCGCGCTCGCACCACTGCGGGAACGGCCACACTTTCAGGCATGAAAACAACCGCCCTGTTTCCGGCCCTGACCATCACGGGCCTCCTTGCCTGCGCGAATGCGGAAGCCAACCAGCGCGCGACGGCTGACATCCTGATCACCAACGGCACCGTCATCACGATGGACTCCGGCCGGCGAGTCCTGGAGAACGGCGCCGTCGCCATCGCAGGCGACCGGATTGTGGCCGTCGGCACGACCGCCGACCTGACGGCCAGGTTCAGCGCACGCGAGACCATCGACGCCACGCGGAAGATCGTCATGCCCGGGCTCATCGACGGTCATGGTCACGCGGGCCACGGCCTGGTAAAGTCGTTAGGTACCGACACCCGGGGGTGGAACAACGCCACCGAGAAGATCTATGCCAACGGGTCCACGGTGGACTTCTGGCGCGCCGACGCCCTCCTGACGAGCGTGGAACGGTTGCGGTTCGGTGTCACAACGTCGCTCACGCTCTTCGGTGGCGGTGACATGGTCATCCGGACTGATGACCAGAAGTACGGTGACGCCTACCTGCAGGCCGTGCAGGACGTCGGGCTGCGTTACTTCCTCGCCGTGGGTCCTCGCCGCCCTCCATTCCCGCGAACGTTCACCGACTGGAACGGCACCGTGTCACGGGAGGTCCCGGTCACGTTCGAGCGCCAGCTCGAAGTGTCCGAGGCGCTGATCAGGAAGTGGCATAACGCGGCGAACGGGCGAATCAAGCTGGCTGTGGTGTCGCCCACGATCGACCCGTCGGCCACCGGATTCAATCGGGCCGAAATCCCGGAGCTCAAGCGCGAAGCCATCGCGACGCGCGAACTCTCGAAGCGCCACGGCCTCCTGTTCACCGAAGACGGCCACACCACCGGCACGGTGAAGTTCGCGCACGAAGAGTTCGGGATCCTCGGCCCCGACGTCATCTTCTCACACTCCACCGAGCTGACTTCGGAGGAGATCGGCATTCTCAAGCGGACCGGCACGAAGATTTCGCACAACCCCAGCGCCATCGCCGCGATGCGCCGCTACTTCGGCCTGGTGGAGCTGCTCGACTCCGGTGTCACCGTGATGCTCGGCTCCGACGGCGTGGCGCCGGACCGGAGCTACGACATGTTCCGCCACATGTTCCAGGCGACCCGGTACCATCGCTTCCATTTCCGCGACACCAACGTGCTGCCGGCCGGCAAGGTACTGGAGATGGTGACCGTGGACGCCGCCAAGGCGTTAGGCATGGAGAAGGAGATCGGATCGCTGGAAGCCGGCAAGAAGGCCGACGTGATCCTCATCGACTGGTTCCGGCCACACCTCATGCCGATGAACATGCCGCTGTACCGGTTGGTCTATTTCGCCAACGGCAACGACGTCTCCACGGTGCTGGTCGACGGGAAGGTGCTCATGCGGGACCGGCGTGTGCTCT
>DATMBT010000034.1:0-6445 GCA_035559475.1 Gemmatimonadaceae bacterium | reverse complement strand
GAACCTCGCGCCGTTATAGATCGGCAGGATGACGCTGACCAGTGGCAAGGAAGTCGTTGCCTGTCCGACGCGCGCCGACGCGCGGCGTCGCAGGGACTCGTCATCCTCGTTGAGCAGCGAGGAAATGGCGCGCGCCACGCCAGGGAGGTCGGTGCCGAGTTCGATCGTCAGGCCCGGTGCGGAATCAACCAGGCGGCCGATGTATTCGTGGGTGTGCGGCCCCGAATGCGGGAGCTGCGACATCGTGGTGAACGCCGCTGCGCGACGCAATTCGTCTGCGGACACGACATTGAATCGCGTCTCGGGAATGCCCCCGAACTTCGGCGTGGCAATGGCGCGGATGGGCGCCGAAGCGCAGAAGTGATCTTCGAGCCCGGGAACGAGCCGGAGCACCGCCTTCTCGTCATTCTCGAGCCCTTCATACGTCACGAACGGCCGGAGCTCCGGAAACTTCGCCACCTGCTCAGGGTTCAGCTTTGCCGTGCAATACAGGCTGTACACCGTTGGCACAGGGTCTGTGCGGACGACGAGGTAGTCGTCTGCGATGTAGCGCAGGCCATGCACGATCCCCGACAGCGCCGTGGTCGACTTGCCGACTCCCCCGCGCCCGGTGATGAGCAACGCCCCGTGATCGTTCGCCATCGCCGCCGCGTGCAGCAACTGCGCACCCGACTGCTCCAGGCACCAGTGCAGCATGGTGCGGATCGGCGACGCCTTCGACCAGTACGGGAGCCTCTCGTCCGTGTGCACCCAGTACACGCCGAGACGTCGCTCGACATCGAGCAGGTTGAGGGAGAACTCGATCCAGTGGAAGGCGCTGCGAATTCTCGGGCTGTTCATGCCCCAGAGGTCACCGCGATCGGTGAAGCTCGCACGCGGGCACGGTGGCGGGACCATCGCCACGCCTGACGAGGCCGAGTCGAAAAGGCGCACCGAGAAGTCAGCCGTTTTGTCCGCAGGAACCACCAGGTGCGCCAGCGCGGGCAGGTAGTGCCGGGCCAGGCTTTCGCTCGCGAAACGCAGCTCGATGCGCGTGCCGGCGACCATCAGGTGTTCCACGATGACGCGGACCCTCGACTCGGCCTCCAGCGCCGACTCGAGCGCCGCGTCAAAGAAGGCGAGCTGTTCCGCCTCGGAGCGGATCGGTGTGTCGGCCCGGTGCGCGAGTTCCATCAGGCCCCGGAGGCCTGCGCCACGGCGGCCGGCGCCGCGGACTCGTTATGCAGCCGGCCGTCGTGCAAGCGGTACACCACGTCTGCATGTGCGACGACGGACGGATCGTGGCTGATGATGAGGATACCAGGGCGGTGCGGGAGCGCCGAGATCGCGGTCATGATCGGCGCGATCGACCCGGCGTCGAGGTGGTTCGTTGGTTCGTCGAGGATGAGGAGCCGCGGCTTGCCCAGCAGCGCTCGCGAGATGGCGAGGCGCTGTGCCTCGCCGCCGGAGAGCGTCGCGGCCTGGTCGCCGACGGGTGTGTCCCACCCCTGCGGCAGTCGAGCGATCAGGGCATCGGCCTGCGTCAGGCGTGCCACCGCGGCGAGCTCCTCGTCAGTCGGCGGTACGTCGAGTCCGTACGTCACGTTCTGCCGCGCCGTTCCCAGGAACAGGCTCGGATGTTGTGGAACCACCCCGATGGCGCGGCGCAATGAACGAATGTCGATCTCGTCGTACGACACACCGCCGGCGAGTACCTCGCCACGCGACGGCTTCGCGAAGCCAAGCACGAGGCCGAGGATCGTGCTCTTGCCAACGCCATTGTCGCCCACGATCGCGACGCGCGATCCGGGCTCCAGCGTGAGGTTCACGCCGGACAGCACGGGACGCTCGTACGCGAAGTGCACGTCGCGGAGGACGACCGAGCCGTCGAAGGTAATTTGCCTGCTGCCGGTGTACGGCTCCGGCTCGCCGTCGTCCAGCAGTGCGCGCAACGTGACCAGCGACTCGTGGCCCGCGATCAACGACGGGATTTCGCCGAGCAGCGAGTCGACGTGTCCCTTCAGCAGGTTGGCGGCAAGGTTGAACGTGATGAACGATCCCATGGTCATCGTGCCACTGGCGACCATCGCGCCGCCAACGATGAGGATGAGGATCCATCCCAGTCCCGCCACGGTGCGGTGCGCCTGGCTGTGCATCGCGAAGCTCATCGCCATCCGATGCCCCGACGCCCTGAGTCCATCGATCAGGAGTTGCTGGCGTGCCTGCTCCTGCGCGTCAAACGCGCGGAGGCGCGTGAGGTCCATCTGCCGCAGCGCAAACTGCGTCCCGCGCGCGTACCCCTCGAAATCCCGCTGGAAGGTGAACACTTCGCGCTGCACCTGCCCGCCCAGACGGCGGTTGAGGAGCCACAGCAGCGGGAACATCGCCATCGCGAGCAGCAGCAGCGGCCAGCTCAGTGCCGCCATCACCGCCGTGAGCAGCAACGCGGCGATGAGGGCGGGGATCATGCCGTGCAACACCGTGTTGGCGAGATTGTCCAGCCGTTCCGTGTCCTGCACGATGCGTGTCTGCAGCAATGCCGGGTCTGTCCGGGAGAACCACGCGCGCGAGCGCCCGTACATGTGCGCCACGAGGTCAGCGCGCAGTTCCGTGATCGCACCCTTCACGGTGTGCAGGATGTGCGAGCGAAGTGCGAGGCTGAGCGCACTGGACACCGCGCGGAGCACCAGGATCGCCCCGCCCAGCAGGATGAGCCCGCGGACATTGCCGTCAGGGATGGTGACGTCGAACCCGTGACGAATGAGCCAGAGCACGGGCAGGACCAGCAGGGAATTGACCGCCGCTCCCAGCGCAAACACGGCCATCCGCCGCGTGCGTGGCTGGAAGTACGACAGGAACCACGCCACGGCCGGGCGATTCACGAGGCCCGACGACCTGGCCGTCACGGTGTGCTCACCGACGGATGGTCAGGCGCCGAGACAAACCGCTTGCGGATGCCACGCCAGATGATGCCGGGAATTTCGCGGCGGCCATCGAGCCGCCAGACGTATCGCAGGTAATGTGTGTATCCAACCGCGAACGAAACCGGGTTGGTCGCGTCGGTCCGGCGGCAGAAGTCGGCAAAATGTGCCCACTGCTGGTGCAGCGCCGAGCGCTCGAAGTCGGCGACGTTCCGAAGGACAAATGAACGGTCGATCCGTTCGAGGAGCGTCACGCGCGTCGCGCGCAATGTGCCTAACACGTGCTCGGGAATCGCGGCCCCGAAGTGTTCCACGAGGTAGGTCAGCCCGAGCCGCAACCGGTAGCTCGCGCGCGCCTCTCGGGCGAGACTGAGGAGGCGGTCCCATTCGATGTCGCGGCCGCGGCGCCGCAGGATCATGAGGGAATCCGGGATCCAGCGGATCGGCGTTTCCACGTTCCAGCGCACGCCGTGCGTCACGACATGCAGGAGCAGCGTGGTGGGATCGAGCTGTCGGATCGGAATTCCCGCGAAGTCCAGCTTTTCCGATCGAGCCATGATCCTGGCTTCAAACTCGGGGCGCGGGCGCTCCCAGAAGACGTGCCAGTGGAGGTCGAGTTCTCCTCCATCGGGTCCGAAACACTGCACCGCGTGATGGAACCGCACGTGATCCGCGTTCGGATAAACCCCGAAACGCCAGCCGGCGTCTTTCAACAGGTCGATGGCGAGCGGCAGCGACTGCTCGGGAATCCAGAGGTCCACGTCCGCCATGGGACGCAGCCCGCATTGCTCGTAGTAGTCCAGCTGAAGCGCAGCGCCCTTCAGGGCCACGACGTTCACGCCGTGTTCGGTCAGTGCACGCACAATCGGCGAGACGTGATGAAACAGCTGGTGGGTTTCATACCACGCGCGGCGGTGGACACCCTTGAGCCGTCCCATGAGGCGATCATCGTGTCCGACACGTCTCAGGTTGTGGTACACGAGCGGCAATAGCCGGAGCACGGACCACGCGAAGTCGGCTTCCAGGTCTATTCCGCTGCGCCACGCCAGGTACGCGTCGCGCGCCTCCGCTCCATCGGCGAGCGCTGCCTTCAGGAGCAACCGCTGCTCCGCCGAAGGCCACAGGCGTTCCTGGAGCGCGGCGTCGTCTTCAGCGCCGGTCAGCGCTTTCGTGTCAACGCGTGCTATCACCCGTTAGGCCTCACCGGCTCGCTTCCGCGCGATCGAGCCACGCAGCGCCTTGAGCAGGAGGCCGTTGATCTGCGGCGCATTCAGGCTGGCGTTCGTTCCATGCACACGCTTCACGGTCAACGTCTCGGGAAGAAGCGCCGACGATAGGCCCTTGTCGCGTGCCCGCGCGAACCAGTCCGTATCTTCGGCGACCGCGAACGAAGGATCAAACGGTCCCACGATCGCGAACGCCTCGGGCCGAGCCACCAATGTCTCCATGATGTAGCCGGGCACCGGGGCGTCGAGCAGCTCGCGACGGAAGCCCGGCGGCGGCGTCGCCCCCGCGTCGAGCACGTGCTGCACATGCGTGAACGAAATCATCACGTCCGGGTGCTCGTGCATGTACGTGACTTGCCGGTCGAGCTTACCCGGTTCCCACGCGTCGTCGTGCGAGATGAAGGCCACCAACTCTCCGCGAGCGGCGGCGACACCCTCGTTGTACGCGTTCGCGATGCCACCGCCCGTCTGCGGAATAACGCGCACCTGATCGAACCCGGCGGCGATGTCCCTCGTCGCATCGGTCGAGCCGCCGTCCACTACCAGGATCTCCATCGGCTTGATGGACGACCCCGAAATGCTCCTCAATGCGTCGGCGATGTACGTCTCCCCGTTGCGAACCACGAGGATCACGCTGACAGATGGAAACGGCATTGGTGCCGAGCCGCGTCGAGTCGTGGCGATCAGGAGTCGGCCGGCTTCGGCATCGGCCAACCTGCTTCCGAGACGTCGTGGATCGGATCGAGTAGCAGCAGGTCCTCCATATCCGAGTACGCGTTGAGCTGCGGAATGGCGTAGGACTCTGTCGGTGTTGGCGTCGCTGCCTGATCGTGTTCGGGGGCTGACACGGCCTGCGTTGTCACCACCAGGTCATGCTCCCTGGCCATGGAAATGAAGGCCGCAACTCCAGTCCGCGCCTCGACTTCGGCGATCCGGTAGCGGAGCAGCAGGTACTCGATCAGCTGGCGTTCGGACGCGCCCCTTTCGATAAGCGCCCAGAGTTCACCACCCGTGCCCAGGGCACTGAAATAGTGGCCCGTGGCCAGGTTCATGATCACCGCCTCGCCGTCAATGATCTCGGAAACGACGGAGGGGGAATTGGGTCGTAGCAGTTGATCTGACATCGCGACAAAAGAAGGGCAGGGACCGTGCCAATAGTCGGCGCCGGATTACTCGCCGTTGACGAATGTAACCGAACTGGGGGCACGAACATGGGCTGGTTTTCGGGCCTGTCCGGGGCGGCCCTCGTGAACCGGAATCGGCACGACGTTGTTCGAGTCCCGATTGGCGACTATCAGCCACCGTCCGGTTGGGTCAAGCGTGAAATGGCGGGGGTGCGCGCCGCCGGAAGATGCGTGGCCACATGGCGTTAGGCCGCCAGTCGGCGAGACTTCGAAGACGGCGACACTATCGTGTCCCCGGTTGCTGGCGTACACGAACTGTCCTGAGGCATCGGTGGCGACATGCGCGGCGACGCTCCGGACGTGAACTGCCGGTGGGAGCAGGGAATGTTCACCCACGATCCGCGCTTCTCCGGTGGGTGTACTCACCACCCGGACTGTGTTGTCAGACTCACAGGCGACGAAGCAAACGGGCAGGTGCGGATGCCAGGCGATGGTTCGTGGACCCGCCCCGCTCGGAAATCGCACGGTGTGCACCTCGCGGCCCGACTGTTCGATCAGTCTGAGGCAGTCATGGCCAAAGTCGGCCACCCACAGGGTCCCATCTCGAAAGCCGACCCAATGTGCGCGGGACCTCGGCAAGGGCGTCACAATCGGGGAGCCACTGGCTCCGACAGCGCCGTCGGCTCCGAGTGGCAGCCTGCACACCCCGCCGCCGTAGTTCGCCACGACGAGAAACGAGCCGTCCGGCGCCAGCGTGAGGTGGCACGGGTATTCGCCCATCGACCGCACCTCGCCGAGCAACCGGGCACGTCGTCCGCGGACGTCGAACGTGCAGACACGTCCGCCGCTGGGCCCACCCTGCTCAACTACAGTGTGGAGGATTCCCGGCCTCGGACCGGGACAAAGCCATGATGGGTTTGGGATGTCCACCACCTTTCGAGGCCGCGCGAATTCTCCGGTGGCCGAATCGAAATCCACAACGTGGATGGAGCCCTGTTCCCCGCCAGGCTGCGTTCCAATCCAGAGTCGGGGCGCTCCCGATGCCGCCTGCAGGGGGGACAGCCAGGACGGCAGCGAAAGTCGCATCAATACCGTGATGTTTGCGATGGTGGCGGTGGCGGGCACGATAACGCTCCCGCCCGCCCACGGCGACCTCGCCAATCGCTGATGACGCAGTAAGTTCCGCTTCGACGGG
>DATMBT010000033.1:0-2774 GCA_035559475.1 Gemmatimonadaceae bacterium | reverse complement strand
GGCCGCGCGCGGCGACAATGACCTGATCATGTACCTGATGTCGAAGGGTGCGGACATCTCCGCGGTGAGCCGTCGCGGGCAGACGGTGGCCGACATGGCGAACGGTCCGGTGCAGCGCATTCCGCCCTTCGTCGAGACGGTGGCCCTGCTCGAGAAGCTGGGATCGAAAAACTCCAATAAGTGTCGTTCGTGTTGATGAGCTAAACGGTTGAACAGTTGAAAAGGGCCGGTTGACGCGGAATGCGTCACCGGCCCGTTTTACTGGAGCCTGATTTCTGCCGTTGAACTTCAACTGCTTTTGGGGAGATTGCGCGTATTGGCGCGAATCTCGCCGAATCGATTTCGCAGTTACAGAAACAATGTCAGGATCCGCGTGATTTTCGCTCCAATTCGTGTGATCCGCGTTCCAGGGTTTTGACTCTCCCGTGAAATCCCCTTTTAGAGGAATTCGTTATGCGTCTGGCCGCCGCCCTGTTGATTGCGATTCCGTATTCAGCCATTAGCGCTCAGGCCCGCAGTGAACCCCTGGTCGAGTTCGAGAACATGACCTGGGTGGAGGTCAAGAACGCGCTCGCGGCGGGCAAGACGACGGCGCTGTATTACACCGGCGGCACCGAGCAACGCGGGCCGCAGAACACGAACGGTGGCCACAACTTCATGGCACGCGCGACGGTCAGGGCGATCGCCCTGAAGCTCGGGAATGCCATCGCGATGCCGGTGCTGCCGTACACGCCTAACAACGCCAGCGCGACGCTGCCGGGGACCATCGGGATTACCGATGAGATCCTGTCTCCGCTCCTCGAGCGACTCGCCGAACAGGCTATCGCGACGGGATTCAGGAACGTGGTCCTCATGGGCGATCACGGTGGCGGCCAGGGCCAGCCCAATAACGTGTACGCCGCAGTGGCGGCCAGGCTGGAGGCCAAATACGCCACGCAGGGCATTCACGTGATCTACGCCGATTCGGTGTACGCGCCCGCGCAGGACGACTTTGAGAAGCAATTGCGCGCGGAAGGCTACCCACCGAGCGGTCACGCCGCGCTGTTCGATACGTCATACATGATCTACGTATGCGGGTCAGCGTGCGTCCGCATGGACATCCTGAAAGACGCGGTCGGTGACCCGGTGCGCGTGGCTGGCGCGCCGCGCGACACGACGACGCCGCGAAAGAACAACGGGATCACGGGTGATGCCCGGCGTTCGAGCAAGGAACTGGGCGAGCGACTGTTCAAGATGCGCATTGAGTATGCCACACGGCAGATCAATCGGATGCTCGGGACCAAATAGCGAAATAAGGGTCAGACTCCATTTTCGGCCCGAGGTGGGCTTAGAGAGCGGCCAACGAAGAAATGGAGTCTGACCCTTATTTCTAAATGGAGTCTGACCCTTATTTCGCTTACTCTGCGCGAAGGGCAACTACCGGCGCCACGCGCGACGCCCGTACTGCAGGCACCAGCGCGGCGGTCACTGCACCTAACGCCAGCACGCCAAGCGCCACCACAAACGCCACCGGGTCGGCGGGTCCGACGCCGTGTAACTGGCTGCGGATGATCCGGCTTGCGCCGAGTGTCAGCGGAATCCCCGCGACGATGCCGATGCCCACCAGCAGCAGTGCATCGCGCAGGACCATGCGGATCACAGCTCCGCGTTGGGCCCCCAGGGCAACGCGGAGGCCGATCTCCCCGGCTCTCCGGCTCACGGCATAGCTCATCACACCATACAGGCCTATTGCCGCCAACAGGAGCGCGGCGATGCCGAACACCGTGGCCAGCGTCGCCATCAGCCGCTCCTCGCTGATCGACTGTCGCATCAACCGCGAAAGCGGGGCCACGCTGCGAATCGGGAGGTCCGCATCGACTGTCGTGATGACCTGGCGTACCGTCGGAATGACTCGCACTGGATCGCCCTGGGTCCGCACGATCATGCGCACGATGCTCGCGCTTCCGAGCGGGTGCTGAAGGTACGAGACATAGAACCTTCGCCGCGCCGGGCCAACCAGCGACTGATCCTTCACGTCCGCCACCACCCCGACGATCTCGACGTACGCCGAGTCCCCGACGCGTATGGTTCGGCCAACCGGCGACGCGCTCCCGAAGTAGTGTGTGGAGAAGCTCTCGTTCAGCAGGACCACACGCGCCGTGCCTTCACGATCGGCCTCGGTGAAATCGCGGCCGTGGATCAGGCGCGCGCCGGTCCCGTTTACAAAACCGGGGCCTACCTGGTCATAAAACGAGACGGAGTCGCTCTGCTGATGGGGCTCGTACCCCGGCACGGCCACGGTCGTCGCGGACTCGGTACCAATGAAGATCCCGTTTTCGGTGAAAGAAACGGCGGCGACTTCCGGGACCTGTGCGAGGCGCACCTGCAGTTGGGACGCCAGCGTCGTCAGGCGTGTCTCCGAGTAACCCCGGGCGTTGGCATCCAGGTCTACGACGAGAAGACGGTCCCGGGCGATGCCCGTGTCAACGTGCTGGAGGTGCTGCAGGCTGCGCACCAGCAGCGTGGCACCCGCGATCAGGATGACCGACAAGGCGACCTGCGACGCGATGAGCAGCCGTCCCAGTGGATTCCGTTCGCCCATGCCGCTCCCGGTCAGTCCCTTTCCACTCGCGCGCATCGCCGTCGCGACTTCAACGCGCGAGGCACGCAGCGCCGGCATCAACCCGAACGCCACCACGGCCACCAGGCCTAACGCCGACGTGAAGCCAAGGGCGGCGACCCCGACCCCGGTGTCGAGGGGAAGGACCGTGCCCCCATCGGCCGCCAGGACCAGG
>DATMBT010000032.1:0-2410 GCA_035559475.1 Gemmatimonadaceae bacterium | reverse complement strand
GACGATGGGTGTTGCGCGTGGTATCGGTATGGCGGCGCTGTTGATCCTGGCCCTCGAGGCAGCGACGCTGCTCCCACTTCGGGCTCGCGCCGTCCTGCTGATCTACGGGGTGGTGCTCGCTGTCCTGGTATGGTTGCGGCGACGGGAGCTCCTGTCGGCGAAATCGCTCGGCATTCCACTGGCCACCGGCTTCGCGATCTCCATGGTGTCCGTCTTCTGCGTGGCGGTACTGGATCCCGTTGACCGTGGCCAGGCGCTGCTGCTGACCCTCGAGCCAACCGTGATCGGGTGGTGCGCCGCATTGGCATTGCTGCCGCTCATGGCGGGTGGGGTGACCGAGGCGCCGTCACCCGAGTGGAAGCCGACGGCCCGGGCAACGTGGGTCTTCCTTGCTGTTGCCTTCGCCATTCTTGCGGTTGTGCACGAACTGGCGGTTCACGACCTCGCCATCGCGTCCGATGAAGTCGTGTTCCTGACGCAGTCGCGGTGGATGCAGTTCCCGCAGGTCGCCTGGCAAATGGATGCGGATCTCGCAACTTTTTTCCGCTTCAGAAAGGTCGATTTCCTGAATGGACACATGTACGGCATGTACCCGCCAGGCTGGCCGGCGATGCTGGCCGCGTTCCGATACGTCGGCCTCGAATGGTGGTCGAGCGTGATCGTTGCGACGGTAGGCGTCGCGCTGACGTATCTGTTGGGAACGCGGCTCAAGGGGTCGCGCGTCGGCGCGATCGCCGCGGGGCTGCTTGCGACGTCACAGGTGTTTCTGGCGAACAACGCGGGATACATGTCGCAGGCTGCGGGTATTTCGACGCTGCTTGGCGCGACGTGGTGCCTGCTGGTCGGGATCGACCATCGCGGATGGCGTCGAGTGCTATCGTGGTTTGGTGCCGGGCTTCTGCTCGGCCTCGCCGTGTCCACCAGGCCACTGATAGCCCTGGCCATCGGACTCTCGATAGGCACCTGGATGCTCGCGCGGGCGTGGCGCGTTGAGCCTCGCGCCGCTTTCCTCATGGTCGCTTGCGTGGCTGCAGGTGGCCTGTTGCCTGCATGGCTGTTCATCGAATACAACCTGGCTGTCTTCGGACGGCCGATCGCGCTTGGCCATGAAGTCATGCATCCGGGGTTGTACAGCCTGGGCTTTGGTCAGCGTGGATTTCGCGTGATCAACGAGAACTTCGAGTGGGAGCCAGCGAGTTTCTATCACGGACCGCTGCAGGGACTTCGGCACCTCGTACGGCGAGTCGTTGGCGTCAATACCACATGGATGCCGGTCGGGATGCTGGTGCCGATTGCGGCGCTGGCCGTGGCGGCTGGCTATCGTTTCCGGTGGGCGCTTGTCGCGGTGTTTTCAATCCTCCCCGTGGCGTTGTTCTTCTACTGGGGGCCCGACCTGAGGCAATACGGGGAACTCATGCCGTTCGTCTTCATCGGCGTGGCCGCGACGCTGATGGCGATTCACGAACGATGGCCACGCCTTACGTGGGGACTGGTGGGAACGGTGCTCGCCTCACACGTGATTCTGGCGCTCCCCTGGCCGATTCGACCGAATGATGGGCACCGACCCTGGAGTAACACGGACTACTCGAACCTTGTCGCGCCGGGCCGGTGGGCGACGCTCATCGCCGCGGACAGTCTCGCGCGTGCCCATGGTCGCCTGCTGCTGTTCTCGCATGAACAAACGAAATTCGATAACCAGATCGACCGCCTGTACATCTTCAACGGTGACGGCTTCAGCGGACGAATCCTGGTAGCGCGCGATCTCGGTCCGAGAAACGAAGAACTGATCAAGCGCTTTCCGGACCGCACGCCGTATCTGGTTACCGACCAGGGGCGTGACAAGACCGCCACTTTTACGCCCATCGCGCCATGATTCAGCGTACGATTCAGGGCCTCAGTTTGTCGACGCTGCGCTCTGGCGTGACAAACCTGGTCGTTGCGGGCGTGCCTGCGACGCGCCGCCAGTCGTCTTCGAAGTGGCAACCCGCCCTTTCGCCTTCGTGCTGGGGCTTGCCATGAACGAAGCCCCGGGGGAAGCCCCGGGGTTTCGTTTTTTCACCCGCTCGTGACAGGCTTTGAAAACGTCCCTGGACTTTGCGCTGCAGTTGACGAGGCCGGCGTTGTAGCTTCTACGCAATAGGCCGTAAGAGAGACGCGAGAACTCGTGTAACGCCTTATCCTGCCGGTATCATATCAGGCAATGGCGAATGGGTGCTTCGCGCACTTTTGATGCTCGCGCATCACGAAATCGAAGCGTGACTTCCGTCACTGTCGAGGGATTGCGTACCCGGACAGTCGTGTTCGGGCCGCTCCTCGTTGTGTTGGTGACCAGCCTGGCGCTCCTGCTGCTGGCGACGCCGTACGGCCTGGGAGTGTCACCGGACTCGACGCAATACCTGTCGGCCGCGGA
>DATMBT010000031.1:0-3413 GCA_035559475.1 Gemmatimonadaceae bacterium | reverse complement strand
GGTGACGCGCTGGCCCGAAGTGCGTTGAGGATGACGGCCACGTCGATCGCTTCCTGCAACAACGCACCGAACACCGGGGTGATGAAGCCGAGGCTGGCGGCGATCATGGCTGCCCCACTAAGCGCGAGACCAACACCAATGCTCTCTCTCGCCACGCGCATGGTGCGCCTGCCTATCGAGACCGCCTCGGCGATGAGTCCAAGGTCATCCGTCAGGACCACGATGTCCGCCGCTTCCGCGGTGATGCCTCCGCCGTGGCCCGCGAGCGCAATGCCAACGTCAGCGCGAGACAAGGCCGGCGCATCGTTGGTACCATCCCCCACCATCATCACGCCCAGCCCGGTCGCAGCGAACGCGGCGACGTGTTCGACCTTGTCAGCGGGAAGCAGGCCTGCGTACACCTCGGATATTCCCACCGACTGTGCGACGTCCAAGGCGTTTCGCGCATCATCGCCTGAGAGCAGCACAATTCGATGAAACCCAAGCGGCGTCAGCGAATTCACCAGGGAATGTGCGCCTGGTCGCAGCCGATCGGCATAGTCGATGAAGCCTGCCACGCGCCCATCGACCGCAACCCACGCTCGCAACGCCGCGTCCATGCTGGCGTCTGCGTCGACATCCTCCTTCACGAGTGCCTGCAGGAACGCGCGCGAACCGATGGCGATGCGGTGGCCTTCAACCACACCGGAAACTCCTTGTCCTGGCGCTTCCACCACGTCAGTGGCAATCGGCAGGGCCGGCGACTGCCGCAGGGCGGCCTCCACGACCGGCCGCGCCAGCGAATGTCCTGATCGCTGCTCCACCGCGGCGGCAAGCCGAAGCAGGTCGCCGTCGTCAACATCACCGAGAGCGACCACGCGCAGCACGCTCGGCTCTCCAACCGTGATGGTGCCGGTCTTGTCGAAGACGGCAATGTGTACGTGATCAAGACGCTCGAGTGCTCCTCCGTTTCGGATGATCACTCCTCGTGACGCGGCACGGTTGATGCCGCCGACAATCGCGATCGGCGTGGCGAGGATCAACGGACACGGCGTGGCCACCACGAGGACTGCCAGCATGCGCGAGGCATCACCCGACACGATCCAGGTCACGAGGCAGACCAGGAGCGTGGCCGGCGTGAACCAGACGGCATAACGATCGGCGAGTCGCTGGAGCGGTGCCTTGCTCTCCTGTGCGGACCGCACCAGCTCGACGATCCGCGCGTATTGGCTGTCCCGCGCAACGGCCGTCGCACGCAGCATCAGCGCGCCATCGAGGTTCAGCGATCCGCTCAGCAACGCAGTGCCGGTCGTTGCCGCGATGGGAAGAGGCTCCCCGGTAAGGCGCGACGTGTCGATGTGCGAGCGGCCCTCGTTTACAACGCTGTCACACGGCACCATCTCACCGGGACGCAACAGCAGCCTGTCACCAACCTGGATTTCCTCTACCGTGATATCGCGTGTGTTGCCACCATCAACGCGGTGCGCGATCCGAGGCGCATCCGCCTCCAGCGCACGCACGGCACGGGATGCTCGACCCTGGGCGTAGAACTCCAGTGCTTCGCCTCCGGTCTGCATCAACACCACGATCAACCCGGCGAGCGGTTCCCCAAGCGGGATGGCCGCCAGGATGGCCAGCGACGCAACGACATCCGTGGCGAAGTGACCGCGTGCGACGCCGTGCAGCGTGCGCCACACCAGGGGCATACCGGCAACGACCAGTCCCAGCATCCACGTCGCGTGGCTCCAACCAGGGTCGGCGCGACCGACGCGAAGGATGGCACCTGCCAGCACCACCGTGAGCACGATGGCGGGAACCATCCAGGCGCGCCATATGGCGTCCAGCCGGCGAGAGTTGTTGTCCATGCCCCTTCACCATAGTCGTGGCCATCCGCAAAGCACGTGCAGCTTCCCCCGATGGCGCGGTGCGGAAACCCCCGACGTTCTGCTAGCGCCGTATCGGGATCTGCAGGTGACACATCAGGCACTGCGTGGCCTGCCGTCCCGCCAGGCGCTCGGCGCGAAAGTTCGGCCCGTGCGGATTCACGCCCCAGCCGAGTGTTGAGTGGCACGCCAGGCAATCCTTCTGGGCGTGACACGTAGCGCAGCTTTGCAGACCCTGCCTGGCTGCGCGTCCATGTTGAAGCAGCCACGGCGACACCGCGTCGTGAAACGCGACGTTCAGCCGGCCCTGCGATGCGATCCCCGACTCGCGGTGACAACTGCGGCAGAACACTTCGGCGTTGTGGCAGGACGCGCATTCGGTTTCGCGACCATACGAATCCGCCGCGTGGCTCTGCGAGAAGTTCGCCTTGTGGAAGCGACGAGGCGCGTCGGCGGAGTGGCAGTCGGAGCAGAATTGTCGCGTGTGACACGTCGCGCACGTGAGGGAACCACTCGCCGCCTCTCGGCCATGCGTCAGGCGAACGTTCGCGTTATGCACGCTGACCGCACGTGGCCTTGTCGTGTCCGGAGCCGGCATGAGCAGCGGTGTTGAAGCCCTGACTTTCGTTTGCTGGAGCCGCAGCTGCACTCCCGGTGCACCGCCTCGCTCAACCACCGGCATTCGTACCAGGACGTCGGCAGCACCCGACCCGATGTGGCAACTCGTGCACGACGATCGCGCGTGGCAGGCGGCGCACCGGTTCGCGTTGCCGCGAGCGACCGGACCATGCGCGCGATTGAACCCCTCGGAACGATGATCGGCTGGTACGGGGTACGCGGCCGGGCGACCCGCCATGAGCCTGGCGACGCGAACGTCGGGACCTAACGCGGCAATCACCGGCTGCGTCGCGGCGTTCACATGGCAGCGTGAACACGATTCCCGCGCGTGGCACGTGGCACAGCTGGCGGATGCGAGCGGAGTTCCAGGCTGGTGTTTCGCGGCGAAATCGGGGCGCTCATGCGACGATGGCCTGGGCAACGCGGCAATCCGATCGTCGGTGAGTGATGTCGCCGCCGTCAGGGGCACGTGGCACGTGGCGCATCGATTGTCATCGGCGAGGTGCGACGTCGCGCGATGCGTGTGGCAACCAAGGCACGAGGGAGGCTGGGCCCGTTGAACCGTCATCATTGTCCGGCCCGCCGTTCCATGACACGTCGCACACGCTCGTCCGGTCGAATCAACCTCACGCTGGTGAGCGGCGTGCGAAAACTTGAGCAACCCCTGTCCACGTGTCGCGCGCTGCCAGTTCACCACGCGCACGTCCGTTCCGTTGTGGCACTCGCGGCACGACGCCTCGGTGGGCATCGACGTCGCGACGTCTCCGTTCGCGATACCAGCGTGACAACTCTCGCAGAGCGGAAACAGGCGCTCGTGACGTTCGTGCGGGAAACGCGCTCCGGCGGTGCCCTGTGCCGCAACAACCGACGTGAGCATCGCCACCGCAACCACTGCCTCGAACAGGCGCCTCACGGCGGGATCCCCGGGAGCCC
>DATMBT010000030.1:0-10589 GCA_035559475.1 Gemmatimonadaceae bacterium | reverse complement strand
GAAGGAGATGATGTACACGCCCCACATGACCGGCGGGTTGTACCCCGCGTTGCCAAGTCCCCAGTAGATCTGGTACGTCCAGGTCCCGGCACCCCAGAGGAAAAACGCGATCGCGATGCCCAGCAGCAGGAACCAGCCCTTCGTGGGAACGAGCGTGCCCAAGATATCGCGGTCGACCTGCTCGTAACTCTCGACGCCCGGAAGCTGGATGTTCGCGGACGCGACGTTAGGGCGCTGCGGGCCGACGGGCTCGACGATGGTCGCCATCAGCGCGTCCCTCCGGCCGGATGATTCACCTTCTGCAGGTAGACCACAGCGGTGTAGGTGTTGAGTTCCTCGAACACGTGATACGCTCGCCGGTCTTCAACCTGCTTCGCGACCGACCACTCCTCGTTGGCGGCGTCGCCGAACACGATGGCCCGCGACGGACACGCCTGTGCACACGCCGTTGTGAACTCGTCAGGCTCCACCGCGCGGTTCTCCGCCTTCGCGACGTTCTCGGCTTCGCGAATGCGCTGGACGCAGAACGAGCACTTCTCCATGACGCCCTTGCCACGCACCGTGACGTCGGGGTTGAGCTGGAGGTTCAACGGTTCCGGGAACGCGTATTGACGACGCGCTTCCTCGCCGTAGCCGTGCCAGTTGAAGTAGCGAACCTTGTATGGGCAGGCGTTCGAGCAGTACCGCGTGCCGACGCAGCGGTTGTAGACCTGCACGTTCAACCCGTCGGGCGCATGGTAGGTCGCGAAGACCGGGCAGACCGATTCGCATGGCGCGTTGCCGCAATGCTGGCACAGCATCGGCAGGAAACGGGTCTCGAAATCGGCCGAACCGTCTTCGCCACCCTCGAAGTACCGCTCGATGCGCAACCACGCCATCTCGCGACCCTTGAGGATGTTCGCGCCCGGTTCATTGTCCCACCCCGCGCCGTCGGCGGTATGGAACGGACGAAGCGAACGTCCCTGCCAGCGTGCGCCCACGGTTGGAATGTTGTTTTCCGCATAACACGCCGTGACACATGCCGAGCACCCGGTGCAGCGCGAGAGATCGATCGTCATCGCCCACCGTCGGGACGCCATCCCGGCCCAGTGGTCATCGGCATACATGCCCTTCTTCGCGGACGTGGGTTTGCCGAGGTCGCCCTGCGCGTCGTTGGCAACCGGCGAGCGGAGGCCAGGCAGGAATTCGTGCGACGCGTCGGCAACGAACTCGTGGTGCTCGCCACCCAGCTCACCGGCCGCGAGCTGCGCGGCCGTGACGGCGCGGGCGATGCCGCGACCGTGCTGTCGCGCCGAACCCTCGGTGGTCACGAGGCGGGAACGACCCGCGGCTTTCGCGACGGTGGCCTTCGCCTGGGTCCACGCCAGCCGGCCGCCGCCGTCGAACGTCGCGCCTAACGCGTCAACCGCGTTGGCGCCGATGCCCTGCGCATAACGACCGTAGGCGGTGTGTCCCTGGCCCAGGGAGACCGCGACTGATTCCGGATGGATCCCGAGGTAGATGTACACCGGCGCGGTGATCGATCCCGCGGCCGTGGTCACCGTCACGTGGTCGCTGGCGCCGACGCCCAGTCGCGCGGCGGCGGAAGGATGCAGCTCGACCCAGGTCTGCCAGGCGATCTTGCTGACCGGGTCCGGCAACTCCTGCAGCCATGGCTTGTTCGCGCCGGCGCCGACGCCAAGCGCCGGCGACGGGTGGACGACGAGGAAGAACTCGCCGTCGCCCGAAATGGCCTGTGCGCTCGTGGGTAACGCGGCCGACGTGGTATTGCGCGCCAGGACGGAACCCTGGCCCAGTCCTTTCCCGACCGCTTCGGTGAAGGCATTGCGACCCGCCGGGTAGCGCGACATGAGGAAGTCGCGATACGTCGCCCACGGATACCGGGACGACATGGCATTGTCGCCACGCGCGAGCGCGAGCATGACATCGGCAGCCGCGCGGGTGTTGAAGACCGGGTCCATCACCGGCTGCTGCAGTCCGAGGACCCCGCGAACCGGTTCAGAGTCGCCCCACGACTCGAGCGAGTGACTGTCCGGAAGCACCACGTCGCACAATTCGCTGGTTTCGTCCGGATAACTGGAGAACGAAACCTTGAGTGGAACCTTTGTCAGCCCTTCGGCGAACTGCATCGCCTTCGGAAGTGCGTGTACCGGGTTCGCGCCCCGAATGAAAAGGACGCGGACGGTGCCGCCATTCATGTCCGTTGCCAGAGCGGCAAGGGCCTGCGCGCCGCCCGCTCCACCGATGCCGGCTAAACCCTCGTCAGGTTTCACCGTGGTGCCGACGTTGCCGGCCGCCTTGTTGATGCGCGCCGCGGCGAGCGCCACGAGGTGCGCGTCGGGCGTGCTGACGCCGCCGAGCACGAGGCTGGGCTTCGCGGCACGCAGTTCGTCAGCCACTCGTTGGAGTGACGCCTCGCTGACACCGCTCGCAGTGGCCGCGGCAGCGATGGTGGTGTTGCCGCTGCCACCGACGGCGGAGAGCAACGCATTCGCGATCGCAAGCTCACTGCCGGGCCGGCATGCAATCCACTCATCGGCGTTCAGCCCCGTGAGCGAACGACGGGCGCCGATGTAGACGAAGCGCGGCGCGTCACCAAGCTTGCCGCGCGCGTCGGCGAACGAGAGCTGGTGCGCGACTGACGAGCCCCAACCATCGAGGAAGTCCGCGCCGATCGAGACGATGAGTCGCGCGGCCGCGAAGTCCAGCGCCGGCCACGCCGATCCATATTCGGCCTGGTTCGCCGCGCGAACCGCGAGGTCGGCTTCTGCATCAAACGCGATGTGGGCGCCGAAACCGCCCGCGGACATCCATTGATCGACAAACGCGCCGAAGCTGCCATTCTCGTGCTGGCTGACAAACCGCACGCCACCCGCGGCGTTCTCGGCGCGGGCCTCGGAGATGCGCTGCCTGACGAGTGCCAGAGCCTCGTCCCACGTGGCAGGCGCGAGGCGGTTGTCGCGCCGAATCATCGGGCCGCGGTACCGGTCCGGATTATAGAGACCCTGGAGCGCCGCCTGGCCACGCGCGCATAACGCGCCGTGGTTCACCGGGTGATCCGGATTCCCCTCGAGCTTGATGGCGCGACCATCGCGCACTTCGGCAATGATGCCGCAGGCCGCCGAACATTCGCGGCACACCGAAGCGTAGTTCGTCGAGACGCCAGGGACCGTGTGGTCCGGCGACACGACGTACGGAATGAGCTTCTCGACCGGTTCCTGGAAGCAACCGACCGCTGTCGCGGCGGCACCGGTCGAGCCAAGGACCTTCAGGAACTCGCGTCGCTTGACGACCGTCTTGGGAGGCTGACTCACGCGGATGGGGGCCTAGTAGTGGCAGACGGCGCAGTCATACCGCGCCTTCTTCGGTTCCACGTTGCCGGCGGCACGCGCGCCTGCGGTGTCGCCCGCCGCGAGCAACCCGTCGGCGAGATTGTAGCCCTTCACGTGACAGTTGACGCACCAGCCCATGTTGAGCGAGGAGTACTGATACACGCGTTGCATCTCGGGTATCGGTCCATGGCAGGTCTGGCACGTCACTCCCGCGTTGACATGACGCATGTGCGGGAAGTGCACGTATTCGGGCAGCTTGTGAATACGAATCCACGGGATGGGCTTCCACTGATCCGGCGTGCCCTTCGCGAAGGACAACAACTGCCTGATCGACGCCGTGTCGCGGTCAGCGACTCCCTGAATGGCTGGGCGCCGTCCCTGTATGACGGTATGGCACCCCATGCACGTCCCCACAGCGGGCAGTCCAGGATCGGGCGACCGGTTGGCGGAGAAATGGCAGTAGAGGCAGTTCATGCCCAGCTGCTGCACGTGTCTCGGGTGGGGGAAGTTCACCGGTTGAACCGGTGCGAATCCCTGCGACGATGAGGCGCCGCTATACGCCGAGAGACCTAACGCGGCGACGGCGATGGCGAAAAACCCTGACGCAAGAGCCCACGATCGCCTTCGGCTCATCTATGGGAGACGTTCGGAGTGGATTCCAAGCCTTGTGAACTATTTCACAAAGCTTCCGGCAGGGAAAATGTTATGGAAGCGGTGATCGCGCAAGAGACGCTGCAGACAAGAGTTGCCCGCGTCACGAAGGGCGTACCTCACGTGACCTGCCACGTCGTTGGATCGGTCAGGCGAGCCCCTACGAGGTCTGGTGGAAGCAGCGCGAGGTTTGCGCGTGTGACCTGCGCGAGTCGTAAGGGCCATCCCGTGCCGTACACGAACCGCGTCGCGCCAATCGTGCGCAAAATGTGCTCAAAATCTCGCTCCGGCGGTCCCCAGATCCAACTCGTGTCATACCAAACGAGTTCGCGCTCGGCGGGAGTGAGTCCCCAATGCACTTCCTCGATGAGTGCGCGTCCCGCAGCGACGACGACAATGCGGGCACCTGTGCCCGCTCGCGCGATGGCCCGGATCGTTGCCGCGGGGAGGTCACCGGCCACGTCGATGACGTGTCGTTGTCGCGCATCCTCGAAGCGCACGGTCAGCAGTACCGCGAGCTGACGATCTGCGCAGGCGCGGCCGAGATCGATCATCGCCGGGTGCTCAACGCCAAGTCCCCAATGCACGGGGTACGCGCGAACAGCGAGGGCGCCCTCATCGACGGCGCGCGCAAGCTCCTTCTCCCAGCCTGGCCAGTCCGGTCGAACCGCCGGCGAGGGATCAAGTCGCTTGCGATACGGCACCAGCTCGCGATACAAGGCTTCATTTCCCTTGCGCGGATCGCGATGAAACGCCGTTGGGAGATGCCCAACCCAGGCGCGAGGAATCTCTTCACGATCGAGCACGCCGACGAGCGTGCCGGCGTCGGGATGCGGCAACTCGCGATACGGATACGTGCCGATCAGGGCGGCGACATCCACGGTCGTGTTGCTCATGCGGCGAGCCCGGGAAATGCGCCGGGCGGGAAGAGGCGTGCCGCGTTCTTCCATCGTATGGCGTCACGATCGGCGGGTGTTACGCCAATCACGTCCAGTGCCCACAACTTGGCGAGACCGGTGTCGAGCGTGAGGTCGGCGCCCCACACGAGTCGTCCCGCGCCCACGGCCTCGAGCGCCTGGTCCAGCATCCCGCGATCGACGCCGCTGCCGGACAGGTCGAGGTACACGTTAGGCACGTCGCGGACCGCGGCCAGCGTGTGGCTCCAGTCGCCCCCGCCACCGATGTGCGCGAGCAAGATGGCCACGTCCGGGTGCCGGCATGCCAGATGACACAGGTCGATGGCGTCAGAGGGATCCTGGCCCGCGACGGACACGGGGCGACGCTGCCAGGCGTGATGCAGGACCGGGAGGTGGTTTGCCTTCGCATAGTGCATCAACGGGTCGAGCAGCGGGTCGGTCGCGCGCCGCGCGGCGGCCAGCTTGATGCCCACGGCGCCCCGACGGCGACACCGCTCGAGTTCCGCCAGCGCAAAGTCGGAATCGTTAGGGTTCACCGCCACCCAGCTCCGGACACGTCCCGCTTCCGCCTGCTGGATGCCGAGCATGGCGTCGTTCCCGGCGGCGGTGTCGTCAGGCGACTGGAAATACGTCGGCGACGTGGCGCCCCAGGTGCCGAGGATCGACCCGACGTGCCACGTGACACCGATCCGGTCCCCGACTTCCAGCCGCGACGCGTTCAGCTCCTGCCACGAAGCGCGTCCCGATCCCTGTTGGTAGAAGTGCGCGTGCACGTCGATAAGCGGCCCGGGACCGGCCAGTGGGGCCGCCGCCCCGCGTGCGTCAGTCACTCTTCGGTGTCGTTGACGATCGCAACCAGCGCGGAACTTGCCGCGCGCTCGATCTCCACGATCGTTTCCTCCTCGTCGTGCGCGAGCGAGGCGTAGTTGTACGCACCACGCTTGAAGAGCACGCCCTCCCGCACGCTTTCCTCGACGAAGCGACGCTCGAGGGAGTTGTCCTCGAAACGCATGAACCACATCTGGTCGAGACCGGCGAAGGTGACGCCCTTGATGCCGCTCGCGGCAACGGCGGCTTCTACCGACGACCGCATTGCCTGCCCGGTGCGACCGAGCGCGGCACATACGTCCTCCTCACCTTCATATATCTCGATGACCGCCAGCGCCGCAGCGATCGCCATCGATTCCCCCGCCAGCGTCGTCGAAATCCAGGTCCGCGTTGACGCTTCCATGACTTCGGACCTGCCAACGAGTGCGGCGAGCGGGAAGCCGTTGGCGAACGCCTTGCCGAATGTCGCGAGGTCCGGCGTCACGCCTGACAACTCCTGGTAACCGCCACGCGCGAGGCGGAAGCCGGTCTTCATCTCGTCGAACACGAGTACGGCACCCAGCTCATCGCACAGGCGCCTGGCGGATGCAATCCACGCTTCGGATGGCAAACGCTCGACGACTGGTTCAAGGACGACCGCGGCGAGATCGTTCCCTGCCCTGCGACACGCCGCTTCGAGCGCCGGCACATCATCGAACGGCACGGCGCGGAACGACTGCCTCACGCCATCGGGGACACCGGCGCTCGAGCTGCTCCAGTCGTGCCACCCGAAATAGCCGGAGCCCACCACGGTGCTCCTGCCGGTTGCCGTCCGCGCGATCCGTACCGCTGCCGACACCGCATCCGCACCGGTCTTGAAGAACCGCACGCGCTCGGCGGAGGGAATCAGGTCACACAGGCGTTCCGCCAACTCGACTTCGGCGGTATGCGCCAGGCCCGCGACGTTCCCGTTCGCCGCGGCTGAAAACGCGGCGCGCAGGATGCGCTCGTCGGCATACCCGATCGCGACCGAACCGAGCGCCATGGTGCAGTCGATGAGCGACAGTTCGCTCGGCGTCGTCAGGCGGCAGCCTTGTGCGCGGATATAGTGGGTGGGACCTGCGTCGTTGCCTTCGCCGTAGAGCGCGTCGGCACGCTTGCTGCCGGTGGAAGTACTCCCGGAGATCACGTCACCGGCGCGCGTGCGCCACGAGCGTTCGATCTCGTCGCCCGACGCGTCCCATTCCGGCGGAACGTCGGATTCCGCGGATTCCGCTTCGGCAACCGCGTTGTCGTCGGTTACAGCGTCGTCGGGTTCGTTTTCCGGCGACGGTTCGGGCGAGCGACCGCGAAAGAGGCGTCCGAAGGGCATGGGGAAATAATAGATGGGAGATGGGAGATGGGAGATCCGAGATGTACGGATTTCAGAGGTCGGATGTCGGAGGTCGGACGTCGGATGTCGCACTCTCTTCCGTCTCTGAGTCGCCGGAGCTCATGCGTTGTCGGACTCGCTCAAGGTTCTTCACCACTTCGATCGCGATGGCGCGCATGAGCGAGAGCTCGCGTGCGTTGGGATCTGCCCGTGCCGTGAGCGACCTGATCGCACGCAAGACGTGTTCGGGATAGCGCGTCTTGAAGAAATCGATCGCCCGGAGCGCCGCCTCCGTGTCGGCGTGAAACCGCTCCAGGTCGGCGACCTCCGGCGGCGGGGCGTCCTTCCGGGGCGGCTTGCGGGCTCGCGTGGCGTCCCCGGCGGCGAGGTGCAGTTCGTAGAGGGCCACCATGACCGCCTGGCCAAGGTTCAGCGACGCATAGCCCGTCGTCGGGATCGTCACGTGCACCTGCGCCCGATCGAGCGCTTCGTTAGGCAGGCCGCGGTCCTCCCGGCCGAACAACAGCGCGACCGGGCCGTCGTCCGCGGCGTCGAGGAAGCGGCCGGCCACTTCCCGTGGCGTGGAAATGGCCCAGCGGGCGGCGCGATGCCGCGCGGTGAAGGCGGCGACCAGGACGCAGTCAGCGATGGCCTCATCGAGCGTGGCGTGTTCACGCGCGCGTTCGACGACGTCACCGGTGTCGTGGGCGATCCCCTGGATGCGCCACGCGTCGAGCGGCACGCCGTTCACGACGCGAAGGTCGCTCAATCCCATGTTCTTCATCGCGCGTACCACGGCGGCGACGTTGACGAGGTCCTGCGTCTCGAACAAGACGATACGGATGCGATCGAGCCTGGACTCACGCATTCTGCACCACCATCGGGATCAACTGCCCGGAATCCTGGCGGTCGCCGCGGAGATACGCCCAGCCGTTCCCGCCGCTCAGGACCAGTTGCCCGCGACGACGTTCGCGCCAGTCCGGCATCTCATTCACAATCACGTCCAGGCCGATCGGGGATTGAGCCGGACCTAACGCCTGCCGTTCAATTCGCGCGAGGAGCCGCCATCCGTCCGCGGTACGACGCCACCATGCGCGAAGCGGGATGCGCTCAGCATCATCGCGGCCGGTGATTCGCACCACGCTGGAACCATTCTCAGGAACAAGCAGCCACGAGGCAGCGAGGGGACGAGTGCCCCAACCCTCGCCGGAGAGGTGAACCTGAACACCGTCACTGTTGGTGTCAGGGTGTTCGTTGTCGAGCGGGTTTTCATCCACCGCCGGCAGAAAGTTCGGGTTTTCGGCCTTCACCAGCACCTCGATGAGCAGGTTGGACTCGGATGCGCCAATCACGACGGTCGCCGTCGGCGCTCCGGCTTCCTTCCAGGTTGCTTCCGTGCGTCGATAGTGCCCTTCCCCAAGCTCGAAGCGAAGGCCTCCAGCAATGTTCGCGAGATTCTCGAGTGAACCGTCATTCCGATGAGAGAGGCGGATACTCAATGTTGGTTGCACACGGGCCGATTCGGCGCCTTCGGTGAGCGGGCGATTCGCCCGCTGGCCGGAGAGGACCACTTCAACGCCATCGCCCTGAACGCGCCAGGTCTCACCACCGAACCTGTGATGAAAGCGTTTGTCGGCGACACTCAGGGACAATTCTTCATCACCCGTCAACTGAGTATCGATGCGACCGTTCCACGACCAGGCCGAGGTGATTCTTCCGCGTTTCCCCCGGGCGCGCACCATCATGAACCGACGCGGCGGTTGACCTGGTGGTCCAGGCGCAACCGCGCGCCACCAGGCGTGCTTCGCGTCAGCGAGAACCGCGCCGTCGATGCCTGGCGCCGTGACGAACGCCGGACCAGCGCCTGGTTCGGCCGTTTCAGCGTCGCCGACGAAATCGAACCCATCTTCGAGGCCGGCTCCGCCCTCGAGTGTCCCCGTTCGCCAGATCGCACCCACCATGTCCCCATCCACATGCATCGGCAGGTCCAGCATCACGTCGCGATCAGCTGACCATTCGAGACGATCGATGATATGACCCGGGCCCATCACCAACGAGCGCCTGACGAGCACCCCGTCAATACGGGCCGCGGCATCAACCCAGGCCCAATCGTCGTGTTCATCCCATGCGCGGAGAATACCCGCAACGGGACGCTGCGACCGTCCGTCGATGAGCGGCGCGTTATGCGCGAGCGTACTGCGGTACCAGTGAAGCGTGCGCTCTACGTACGACCCCGTGCCGACATCCTCGAATACCCGCTGGTCGCCAGGCACGAGCCACAAGTTCAGTCGATCCGGATGACCATGGCTGCCACCGGTGTGGCCATAGTCGAGGGCGGCGTATACGCGGCCCCTTTCACGCCGCATGACGGCAAAGCCCTGGCCATCCATCAATGCCGACGCTGGCGGAGTGGCCCTGGCGGTCGGGACCTCCGGCAGCGCGTACAGCAACGACTTCCAGCCAAGGTCCGCTCTCGTCAGGCGGACACCCGGGACATTTCGCTCGGCCTCGGCGGTCGATCGCCATCGTGCGGTGTCGCCGGGTGGTGCATCGCTGTACAACGTGGCCAATGCGCTAGCCAGCTCCGGTGAATCGTGTGACCTGGCCAGGCCGAGTTCCACCGACTCCGCGATGCGCCATTGCCGCAGCGAGGCGCGGTACTGGGAGTCGCGTCGCGCGGGGAACGTGAAGTCCGGGAGCGCCGTCCTGATGGGCGCGACGAATCCCTGCTCAAACCTCGTGACCAGTTCGCGAGGCAACGTGGCGCCGACTTGATCCGCCACGGTGACCAGATACCACAGTCCGCGATGAGCGAAGAGATGGTAGTTCTCGCCCTCATACCAACTCCCGTCTCCAAGCAAGCCGGTTCGCAGGAACATTTCGAGACCACCGGTACCAAACAAGGCACGATCGACCATCTCCCGGCGACCCAGCAATGCACCGGCAGTTCCGATCATGGCGCTGTTCCACACCTGGCGGTTGGACAGCCCTTCATTGAACGAGCTGACCAGCTCAATCGACGGCGCGAGAATCCTGTCTCGCACGAGGCTCCCGGTGGACGTCCGACCGTCACGCTCGAGCAACGACACCGCCACGGCAAGTTGCAATGCCCAGATTGACTCGAGGTATGTGCTGAAGAACACCCGCGTCGGCCCCAGCACGTTGTCCTCGTTAGGGTACGACAGGTACCGGTCAGCGAGCTTGCGCAGGATGGACTCGGCAAGACTCTGGTAACGCGACACGCCACCGACCCGCCAGAGCGCGGCCGCATGAACGGCTCGTTCCGCGAGCCACAGCTGGTATCCCATGACCCACCAGCGGTAGTGATCCTCACCTTCATATTCGGTCCCGCAGGCTGGACAGCGATGGCGGTGAGGACTGCGCGGATCGAACTCGAGGAACGCTCCGTCGCGAGGACACCGGCCCCCGTGACGCGTCATCTTTGCCTTCTCCGCAGGCACAAAGACGTCCTCGTCAGGCAGGAGCCGATCCAGGTCCGCGGCAAGCGAG
>DATMBT010000029.1:0-6160 GCA_035559475.1 Gemmatimonadaceae bacterium | reverse complement strand
CCAGGGCGCGCGCGTCACTTCCGTGGTGACCGAAAACGGGTGCCGGTCATCTGGATCCGGATACTCATAGCTGAAGTAGTTCACCAGTTCCTCGATCCGCACGGCGTCCTTGGGTGGCCGCTGACCCTCGGACACGAAACGACGCACGTTGCTGTACGACGCGCGATCCACGTCGGCCGAGAACGTCGAGAGCGGATTGTCGCGCGCACCGAGGAAGGGATTGTCGACGATTCGATCGTACGACTCGGTGTTGTCCACGGGCCGGTATCTCCCCGGCAGGCCCTGGAGCGGAGCGGCGCCGGCCACGATCGCGGAATTCGCCGCTGCATTCCCGTACACATGGCTCACGGAGAACCCGAGTTTCTTCAGCTCCGTCGCGTCGGACACGCCGGTGACAATCACTTCCTGGAGCTTGTTGACGTCCACGGCAAGCGCGAAGTCGATGGTGATCGTGTCGGTCACCAACCTGATGGTGCGGCTCTGTTGCACGAAACCGATCGCCCGGGCATTCACCGTGACCTCCAGGCCGCGGAACTTGTCGAGGACGGTGATTCGGTACCTCCCGCTGCTGTCGGTGCCGACACTCGCCGCCAACTCCGGCATCCGAACGTTTGCGGCCTCGATCCCCGCTGACGTCGCCGCATTCGTGACGCGTCCCATGACAACAATGGTTGGCAGTCCCTGGTTAGGCGGGGAGAGGAATACCAGGGGAAGGATGAGACTGACGAGAGCAGGCTTCATGGGGTCTCCTCGAAGGGGATGAAGCTTCGTCCCGTGACGGCATGTCACTGGGATGAATCCCATAATGGGACCCCAGGGCGTTCCGGCCAGCCGGCCAAGCGACGGATTCGCCTGGCCCCGCGTTCGAGGAGACGCAGCCGCGTTACGTGATGACGAGACGCTGCAACGAAATCAGCCTAACGAGCAACGGACGGGATTCAGGGGACGAGGCCAAACCGGAATCGCGCAGCAATCACGGTTGACGCGGACCTAACGTAATGACGGGATCGGCCCAGTACTCGCGATAGAAGCCGGCGAAACGCAGCGTGACGAAGTCACCGTTCGGTTGCACTTCGAAAGTCCAGTTATCCCAGACCCGGTCGGGGTCGACGAAGTTCGGGCCCAACCCCTGGAGGACAAAGACCTCACCCTCTTTGTACCTGATACTGCCATGGGCATAAAACCGGTCGGATCCGTCAAAGGAGTCGGTTCCGATACAGCGGAAGTTGTAGTCAAGATCGATGATGTATTGACCGTTCTCCCCGATATCCAATTGCCCGTCGATGAACGCGGCCTGGCAATCGACGGCGGCAAGGTGGTGGTACCAGCCAAGCGGGTGGCCATCGACCTCGCTGATCGCATACACACCGGCCACCTCGGCGGGATCGAAATACTCTTCCTCCGGGGGTTCGGTCGCGTTATCCGCACAACCTGCCGCGATCAGTACCACGCTCAACATGATCGCGGATTTGCCGCTGAGGATCATTGGCGAATCGGTGTTGGACGGTGTGGCCCAGCGGTGCTGAGCCGCGGAAAGAAGCGCTCCATGCTCGTTCCTGTTACGAAGCGGAATGCATCTTGTTCCGGAAAGCGTACCATTGTCGTACAGGCCGAGACGCGAACTCGCCCGACCCCGTGAGCAGGCCGAACGAGTCGCCGGCGAAACAGCCTCCTGAATCGGCCCCTGTTCGGCGCGCAAGGCGATCGCCGGAACCAGGGGCGTCGCTCGCTCAGGGCAGCGGTGCACCTTGGCGCACCCAGGCCGCAATCTGGTCATGACCCTGCAGCGTTCGAAGAATGCGGCGAGGGCCGAACGTTATCTCCTGGCCCGTGGTGACAGATCGCTCGTAAAGCACGAGTTGCGGGACCACTGGCTTCACGCCGTTGCCGGAGAACATCAGGATCTCAGGTTGAAGACCATACCAGTTGCTCCCCAGACCCACTTCGTCAAACTCACCAAACTGGCTCAGATAGTCCCAGCCAACTTTCGGACTCCAGTCGAGTGAAACACCGATCAAGCGGAAAACTTCGTTGGCCCGCAACGCGCGGAGCTGGAGGATCGACCGCACCGAGTCGATTGGACCGCGCAATTCCCTGGTCAAGGCATCGCAACAATCGGCCATGCCGATGAACACTGCGCTAACCTCGCGGACTGTCGTCCCGGGGTTGGTCGACGCGAGCCTGGACTGTGCGCCCAGTGGAGTAAACGCGACCAGGGCAAGGATACCGAAGAGTCGAAGTTTGCTCATACGCCCTCCGTTGAAGTACAGCCAGTCAATGCGTTCGGCGAAGGCAAATGCCTGCGTCCGCAGAAGTTCGAGTCGGCAGGACGAGAAGGAGAGACGCGAACATGGCTATTCCGCCCTCAGAGCGATTGCCGGGTCCACGCGCGCTGCTCGCCAGGCAGGAATAGCTGACGCGCACAGCGCGACCACGCCCAGCAGGACTGCCGCCGCCGCGAACGGGACCGCCGATCGCACTGTTGTATCGAACAGCAGCGACTGAACCGCGACACTGGCGTACCAGCTCGCGAGCCCGCCCACCACGAGGCCAACGACGACAATGACCAGGCCTTCGCCCACCACAAGCCTGACCAGGTTGCCGGCCCGGGCACCTAACGCTGACCGGATGCCAAGTTCACTGGTTCGCTGCGCGACGCTGAACGCCAGGATCCCGAACAACCCGACCCCGGCGAGGATCACCGCAAGGACCGCGAACATCCCGAACATGGCAGTCCCGAGCCGGAGCGGCCGGTAGTCGTAGTCGAGCTGCTCCGACAACGTCTTGATTTCCACCGTTGCGAGATCGGGGCGAACATCGCGAAACGCATTGTGAAGCTGTGGCATCAACTTCCGCGGGTCACCGGAAGCGCGGATCACGAGATACGCGCCAAGTTCATCCAGATCCAGCTCCCGCGTGGACAGGAGCGCTGCCATCGGCGCTTCTTCTCGAATGGACCGCGTGCGCAGGTCCCCGATCACCCCGACGACCTCCCGGCATGGCGCCGAATCGGCGCCAAACCGCGCGCACTGGCCGAGTGGATTTGCTTCCGGCCACAGACGGCGAGCCATCGTCTCGCTGACGAGCACCACCGGGTTCCCGCGAGCGTCCTCCGGTTGAATCCACCGTCCGCTCAGAAGCCTGAACCCAAGCGTTTCCTGGAGATCGGGCGTCACCGACCAGACCACGCTGAACCCGGAGTCCCCGCGCGGTACCGACACGCGCGTCACGCCGTTGCCGCTGAGCGGAACGGACTCGGCGATCGACAAACGCTCCACTCCGGGGATCACGCGCGCCCTGCGCCTCGCCTCGTCGAGCATCAGGCGGCGACCGGCGCCATCCAGTGAATCGTCCTCGAGAAACAGCCGTGTTGTGATCACGCGATTGACATCGACGCCCATGTCGAAATCGTACGCGCGACGAAGGCTCTGGCCGAACGCTGCGGCGCCGACGATGAGCAGCACCGAAAGCGCGACTTGCACCGCGAGCAGGCCTTGGCGCCACCGGCCGGTGGACATCGCCAGTTGTGGCGACGCGGATCGAAGGGCGAGTGCGACATCGGCGCGCGTCATGCGAATCGCGGGCGCCAGTGTGGCCAGGAGCGCCACGGCGGTGGCGCACGCCATGGAGAAGAACAGCACGCGGCGATCGAGCGTGCCGCTCGCCCACTGCATCTGCGGGAAGACCAGTGACCGCAATGCGCCACCACCCCATTGCGCCGCCAGCATCGCGGCGCCCGCGCCGAGTCCCGCAATGATCAGGGACTCGAGCATCAATTGACCGACCAGCCGCCGGCGCGTGATGCCGACCGCCAGTCGGAGCGCGATCTCGCGACGCCGCGTCAACGCCCGGACCAGGAGCAGATTGGCCAGGTTCGCGCACGCCGCGAGCATGACGAGTGCGGCCGCGATCACGAGGCGTGAAGAGACTTTCACCTCGGCAGGTTGCTCGGCCACCGCGCGACCAGGAATCACCGATCCCAGTCGTACGGTCTCTTCACTCTTCCCGTATTTCTCGCGATCGGGGAGACGGCGCAGGATCAGGGTGGCTTCCGCATCGGCGGCCGTCGGCGATACTCCGTCCCGAAGCCTTACGAACGCCTTGGACCCGAACCCGTCCCATTCCTGCCAGTTCGACTGGATGCGGATTGGCGCAACCGACTCGAGCGGCACCCAGACATCGGCGGCATCCATCTCGACGCCGCTGAACCCGCGCGGAGCCACGCCGATCACCGTGACGTCCACGCCGGACAGCAGCAGGTGCGTGCCTAACGCGGACGGCGCCCCGGCAAAATGCCGCTCCCAGAATCCGTGGGAGATGACCGCGGCGTGTTCGGTCACGTCAGGTCGTGCGTCATCGGGGCTGAAGAACCGTCCGAGCGCCGGGCGCACGCCGAGGACGGTGAAGAAGTTGCCGGCGACCATGGATCCCCTGATGCGCGGCGCATCGGGCCCGCGCCCGAGCCGCCATCGGCCTGGTGCGGTGTAGGGCACGACGGCCGTGAAACTCCTCGCGGTCCCCTGCAACGCCAGTGTTTCCCGGAACATCATGGCCGAGTAAAACGGCCTCGGCTTCGCCGGGTTGCTGATCCGCCGAACGTTCACGGCGTACACGTTCCCCGGATCCGTTACCAGCGGTGGTGGCCGAAGCAGGAGGCGGTCGACGACGGTGAACACCGCGGCGTTCGCCCCGATACCCAGCGCGAGGGAGAGGACGGCAACGGTCGTGAATCCAGGTGACTTCCTGAGGAACCGCCCTGCATAACGCGCATCACGGGCCAGGGCCTCGAGCCATCCGAACGACCACGCATCGCGGGTACGCTCGCGGATGACCGTCCCGTTTCCCAGCCGCAGCGCGGCCATGCGTGCTGCTTCGTCCTCAGTCGCACCCGTTCGACGCGCCTCCTCCTCGAGGAACTCGCGATGGGCACGAAGTTCGTCGGCCAGCTCCGAATCGAGTGAGTCGCGGCGAACGCGCGAACCGATCCGGAACCACAGTGATCGCAGGAACTCGAGCATGGCTACTCCTGCGTGCGGAGCACGCGCTGGATGGCCCCCTGCATGCGCTGGAAACTCGCGACTTCATCGCCGAGCCGACGGCGTCCCGCGGCGGTAATGGTGTAGTAGCGGGCGCGCCGTTTCGTGGGCGTCTCACGCCACTCTGCTTTCGCCCATCCCTTGCCGAGGACGCGCTGCAACGCGGGATAGAGTGACCCTTCCTCGACCTGCAGGATGTCCTGCGAGACCTGCCTCAGGTGCTGGGCGATGGCGTACCCGTGCATCGGGGCGAGGGAGATCGCCTTGAGGATCAGCATGTCCAGCGTTCCCGGCATCAGCTCGTCCCGCACGGTCACCCTCCCAGAGTCAGGCTTTACATAGGTAGACTATGGATGTGACACGGAGCGGGCCGCAAGGGTTGCCGCGGATTCAATCCTGCTACGGCCTGAAAACGTAGCTGAGCTTGAGGAAAAATCCGTCCCTAACCCGCTCCATGTCGCGGAAACGGAATGCATCCGGCTCCCACAGACTCGCGCCATAGCCCGCGAACACCACCGTGCCCGGGCTGGGCAGGTAGGACACCAGCCAGTCTACCCGGAAGTCGCGGATGTTCTGCTCCACGGCGACCGAGTTGTTGATGAGCAGCGGCTGGTCCGTGGCGGGATCGCGCAGCGCGTCGCGGTGCCGGTTGTCGTATTGGCCGACGAAACGCAGGAAGAGCGGGCGGCTGAGCTGGTACTCGACCTTGAGCCGCGGCACGCTGGCGGTCGATAGCTGGGTGTTGTCCCGCCACCGCGTGATCCGGCTGTAGATGTACGACGTCGTCAGGCGGAGCTGGTCCGATGGCCGGAAGTCCACGTCGGCGGTGAAATCAGAGCGGTGTGCCGGCGCGGTCTCGAAGAAGTCGACGTCGCGGCCGATGAATGACGTGAAGCGGCCTGAGAAGGAGCTGTACTGCGGGGTGTTCACCCGGAACAACCCATACAACGCCTGCGTCCGCGGTGACGGCGTAAACGCGACGGTGTCGTTTGGCGTTTCCACCGAATACGAGGCATAACGCCGCGGGTCGAACAAAAACGATTCGGTGACCGGCGTCAGGCTCACGATCCACCCGCCGCGCAGGTTGAGCACGTTCTCCAGCTGGAACTTCGTCTCCTGCACAC